>JAQVID010000009.1 GCA_028695865.1 Thermoguttaceae bacterium
ATTTGCCCGGTGCGGAAAATAAGTTACGCGACTTTCACGATTTTAAACGCCGACTTGTCCGGCGATGTTCGAATGGTTGAAATGGGAAGTCCCGGGTTTCTTTATTTTCGCAAAGGACAAAGCGAATCACTTCCTTATGAAGAATTGCATTCTGAAAATTGGCATGATCGCACATTGAAATTAACACGTTTTCGAGTGAGTGTCGGCGACCGGATTATTTTCTTTTCCGATGGAATATCGCAGGCCGGTCTCGGAACAAGAATGTACCCATTGGGCTGGAGCGAAAAGCGATGTCGCAATTTCGTCGCGTCGATTTTGCAAAGCCGGGAAGATATTTCGTCGCAGGAACTTTGTGAGCTTGTCATGACCGAAGCACTCAATAAAGAGCAAGATGGAACATGTCACGACGACATGTCGTGCGCGGCGGTATATGTCCGCTCGACGCGGCGTTTGCTCTTGTTCACCGGTCCGCCGTACAATGCTGATCGTGACCGCGAGTGTGCCTTGTACCTTGATTATTTTCGAGGCAATAAGGTCATTAGCGGTGGAACGACTGCCGATATTGTCGCGCGAGAACTGGGGCGACCGGCGACACTCGACCTTGCCGGTTACGATCCGGAACTTCCACCGATCTCGCATATCGACGGAATTGATCTGGTGACCGAAGGTGTTTTTACGCTCACGAAAGCCGCGTCTTATCTTGAGAATTTCGCGGGCATGTTCCAAAACAATGCCGGAGGAAAATTGGCTGAAATTCTGCTTCAGAACGATGAAGTTGAATTTCTGGTCGGTACACGAATAAACGAGGCGCATCAGGACCCGAATCTTCCGCAGGAACTCGACATACGTCGTAACATTATCGGAAGACTCGCCAAAGTATTGGAAGAAAAGTTTTATAAAAAAGTTATCGTAAAATATGTCTAAAGGAGAAGCACATGCAGGAAACGATTGAAAAAACCAAAGCGATGGTCAAGCACTTGGGGGCCGTCAACGTGATCTTGAAGAAGAACAACAATGATCCGTCCCGACTTATTCCGATACTTCAGGAAGTACAGGAAGTATACAAGTACCTGTCGAAAGATGTTATCAGTTACGTTGCGACTTCGTTGGATATTCCGGTGGCGCATGTTTACGGCGTAGCAACGTTTTACGCTCATTTTTCGCTTTCCCCCAAGGGCAAGCACATTGTCCGTCTGTGCGATGGAACGGCTTGTCATGTTAAAAAATCCCACGATCTTCTCGATTGTGTCTGCAAGAAGCTTGCCCTGACCGAAGAGAAGAAGACCACCGACGATTTGATGTTTACACTGGAACAGGTAAGTTGTTTGGGTGCCTGTGGGCTGGCCCCGGTCATTGTAATCGACGATATTGTGCACGGACAGGCGACTCCGGCCCAAGTCGAGGAATTACTCGACGGGATTATTGCCCGGGAAAAATCCGAAGCACAAGCCGCGCAGTAAGACACAACCGAACAGGCAACTGAAGAAAGGCGATCGGCTTATTGCTCGTTTCGCAAAATAATACTTTTGCAAACACAAAGTTCGTTCGTTGTGAACATACAATATTTGATAACGTGATTCGAAAAGCGAATTCAGAAAAGGAAATACTTATGATGAAACTTACACTTGAACAAATTGCCGCCCGGTATACGAAAAAAGAAAACGCGGTAAAGCGTCGTATTATTATTTGTGGTGGTACAGGTTGTATTGCCAACGGTTCGTTACGCGTTCGTGACGCGATGATTCGGGAAATGAAAAACGCCGGAATTGACGCTGATATCGAACTTCGCCCGGAAGGCACTGCGGGACCGGAAGTCCATTTCTCCAAAAGTGGTTGCCAGGGCTTTTGCCAAATGGGCCCCATTCTTCGTATTGAGCCCGAAGGAATTTTCTACGGTCATGTCCACGAAGAAGACGCCGCTGAAATCGTTCAGGCAACACTCATTAACGGTGAAATCATCGAACGACTTGTCTATGTTAGTCCGACGACGCACAAGCCCTGCTGCTATGAAAAAGACATTGACTTTTACAATCGTCAAAACCGCGTCGTTCTGAAGAATTGTACAATTGACCCGGAGGACGTCGAAGAATATATTTCGCGAGGCGGTTACTTTGGAGCCCGTAAGGCTCTGGTTGAAATGAAGCCGGAAGATGTATGTCAAACCATGCTTGATTCGGGACTTCGCGGCCGGGGCGGCGGGGGCTTTCCCACCGGTCTGAAATGGAAGTATACGCTGGCTTCCAAAGGCGACAGGAAATACGTGATCTGCAACGGCGACGAAGGCGATCCGGGCGCATTCATGGACCGGTCCGTTATGGAAGGAAATCCGCACGCCGTGATCGAAGGAATGATGATCGCGGGCAAGGCCATTGGTGCTGACGAAGGAGTCGTTTACGTTCGCGCCGAGTATCCGCTTGCTGTCAAGCGTATGAGGCAGGCCGTGGAAAAGGCGTTGGAATACGGGCTTTTGGGCGACAATCTTTTCGATTCCGGCTTTAATTTTCGAGTTCGAATCATGGAAGGAGCCGGCGCTTTTGTTTGCGGCGAAGAGACGGCACTCATCGCGTCTGTTGAAGGTAATCGGGGCATGCCGTCACCCAAGCCGCCGTTCCCTGCCCAATCCGGCTTGTATGGCAAGCCGACGGTCATCAATAATGTCGAGACACTGGCGTCTGTTCCGTATATTCTTCGGGAAGGACCGAAAGTGTATCGTATGGTCGGAACGGAAAAATCGCCGGGGACAAAAACTTTTGCTTTGACAGGTCACGTTGCGAATACGGGGCTTATTGAAGTCCCGTTTGGAACGACACTTCGCGAAATCGTGTTTAATATCGGCGGCGGTGTAACAGATAACAAGGGCGTTGTGACCGGACGCAATTTCAAATCGGTCCAAATCGGCGGACCTTCCGGAGGCTGCCTGACGCCGGAAATGCTTGACATGCCGCTCGACTTTGATTCACTCAAAGGAGCCGGTGCCATGGTCGGGTCCGGTGGTCTGGTCGTTATGAATGATCAAACGTGCATGGTTCGAATCGCAAGATTCTTTATGCAGTTTACACAAAACGAATCGTGTGGCAAATGCGTGCCTTGCCGTGAAGGAACAAAGCAAATGCTTGCACTACTCGACGACATTATCCAGGGACGGGCGACAGGCCAGACGCTTGAACTTTTGGAACAGGTCGCCAAGGCGGTTCAGCTTGGTTCGCTCTGCGGGCTGGGTAAAACGGCTCCCAATCCGGTGCTTTCCACGCTTCGTTATTTCCGGGACGAATACGAAAGTCATGTATTTAAGAAGATTTGTCCCGTCGGGGAATGCAAAGCGTTGGCCCGTCCCGAAATTATTCCCGAAAAATGCAAAGGCTGTGGAGCTTGTGCTCGCAAATGTCCTGTTTCGGCGATTACAGGGAAAATCAAGGAACCTCATCACATCGATCCTGAAAAATGCATCAAGTGCGGCGTGTGCAAATCGACCTGCCGTTTTGAAGCCGTTAAGGGAATTTAATTTCGAAGGAGAACGACATGAATACGAAAAAAACAGTAACGATTAACGGAAAACAGGTCGAATTTGGCCAGGAACGCAATCTGCTCGAAGTCATTCGAAAAGCGGGAATCGATATTCCGACTTTTTGTTATCATTCCGAATTGAGTATTTACGGAGCGTGCCGCCTTTGTTTGGTGCACGTCGAAGGGCGGGGCGTTATGGCCGCCTGCTCGACCGTGCCTGCCGAAGGAATGGTTATTCAAACCGATACGGAAGAAATTCGTAATATGCGAAAAATCAGTATTGAACTTTTGCTTGCCAATCACAGTGTCGAATGCCCGACCTGTCCGCGAAGTTCAAACTGCGCTCTGCAAAACATCGCCCATCGCCTGGGTGTGAATACGGTCCGATTTAAAAAGTTGCAAGACTATCAGAGTGTTGACCGCAGTTCCCCTTCGTTGGAACGTGATCCGAACAAGTGTGTGCTTTGCGGCGACTGCGTTCGTGTATGCCGTGAAATACAGGGGATTGGAGCCATTGATTTTGCTCATCGCGGTTCTCACGCCAAGGTGGTGCCCGCCTTCGATTCTTCTCTTGGTCAAGTTGAATGTGTGAATTGCGGTCAGTGTGCCGCGGTTTGCCCCACGGGTGCCATTGTTCCGAAGCAGGAGCAGAATCGCGTTTGGGACGCTTTGTACGACAAGAGCAAAACGGTCGTCGTTCAAATCGCTCCGGCGGTACGGGTCGCGCTCGGCGAATATTTCGGCGCGACAAACGGTGCCAATGTCGCAGGAAAACTTGTTGCCGCCCTTAAACTCATGGGATTTCAGCATGTTTACGACACGAGCTTTTCCGCCGATATGACGATATTCGAGGAAGCAACCGAATTGATCAATCGAATCACTACCGGCGGCAGACTTCCGATGTTTACAAGCTGCTGTCCCGCCTGGGTTAAATATGTCGAAATTTATTATCCCGAGCTGATCGGTAATTTGTCGTCGTGTCGGTCGCCCCAAGCCATGTTTGGTTCTGTTGCCAAAGATATTCTGCCCGAACAGCTTGGCGTGAAACGTGAAGACATGACGGTCGTTTCGATCATGCCGTGCACGGCCAAGAAGTTCGAAGCGCAACTGCCAAAATACCGAACCGACGGACAGCCCGAGGTCGATGTCGTTGTTACAACGGGCGAAATTCGACAGATGATCGATTCGTGCGGAATTAAACTGGATGAACTCGAACCGGAAGCGTTCGATATGCCAATGGGATTTGCAACCGGAGGCGGAGTGATCTTCGGAGCGTCGGGCGGCGTTATGGAAGCGGCTCTGCGTTTTGCTGCGGAAAAACTTAGCGGTAAGCCGCTTGCCTCCGTCGATTTCAAGCAAGTGCGGGGCATGGATTCGCTCAAAGAAGCCGAACTTGAAATCGGAGGAAAGGAACTTCGCGTTGCTGTGGTACACGGACTGGCCAACGCGAAAAAATTGATTACCGATTTATTGGCCGGTAAAGTTCAATATGATTTCGTGGAAGTCATGGCGTGTCCGGGAGGTTGCATTTCCGGTGGTGGGCAACCATTGGGCGTTACGAACAAAATCCGTGAAATTCGTCAAAAAGGTCTTTACGCCGCCGATAAAACGCATCAGGTCCAAAAGCCGCAAGACAACTATTTGGTGACTCGTTGCTATGAAGAGCATTTGGGCGGCTGTCCCGGTTCCCCGAAAGCACATCACATGCTCCATACCATTTACCAGAATCGCAGTCAACTTTTTGACGCCAAGATTCCTGTCATGCGGGGAACAACGGCACAACGTCTGCCGATTACCGTGACGATTTGTACCAAACAGGAAACGTGTCCGGGACAGCTCCTGCTTGGAATGATCGCCTCTTATGTTAAGCAGAAAGGGTATACCGACCGGATTGATCTGGACGCGGCGTTTTCTTCCCGGGACGCGGAAGACGGAACCATTTGCGTTACGGTTGGCGATCAAATCGTCGAACGAACCAAGTTCACCAATGCGACAAACACAATGGAACAACTGCAAAATCAGGCCGCGTTCAAAACGATTACGGCAGCCATTGACTCCGGATATAAAACTGTCACAGCCGATGCGCAAATGACGTGACCAACAGGTCTTTTCGTGTGCTTGCCCCGTTCGTCCGCTAAAAAACGGGGAACATGATACGAAGCAATGAAAGAACGATAAAAAATCAGGTGAACCCCAAGGCAATCCGCTTGCGATCATTTCGCGGTATGGACAACGTCCCAAATCTCCTTGCGTGAACCTGTGATTATACTGTGGATTCAGGCCGTTTCCGATGCGGACACCCCCTACTGTGACCGGAGTTGCATCATTATCCGGTCATTGTCCGCTTCAAGTCGGGAACGTGCCTCGATTCACAGTATTTACATATTCATATTATTTGTCTTTTGCAACTGCTATTCGCGCGCAATGATTATACCTTATTTAGGATAAATATATCTTATTCAGCGTTGCGCGGAAGCCCGATGATTGTCACGCGTCTTTGAGAAACGCGCAGAGAAAGTCATACAGGAAACCGGCACAGAGCATATGAAAAAGCAAGCCGCTGGAATTATTCTTTGATGGGCAGACAATCACCGCTTCGGTCGTTCTTGATTTTCACCGCGAGCATGGCAAAGCCGCCTGCCAGGACTTCTTTTTGCACGATAACATAATCAGGGACGGTGAGACTCACATTGGTAAAGTTCCAAATATACTTGATTCCCACCGCGATAACCTGATCGGCAACGAGTTGTGCCGTAACGGCGGATACACACAAAATCGCGATGTCCGGCGGTGCCGTCTTCAGTCTGGTACGAATCGTGGCAACGTCAAAGATTTCGTGTCCGCGGAGAGCCCGCCCTATTTTATTGGTATCGCAGTCGAAAACGGATTCAATGCGAAGGCCATAACGGGAAAACTCGTCAAAACCAAGTATTGCCGTTCCGAGTGAGCCGGCGCCAATAAGCGTGGCCGTGAGCGTATCCTGCCAACCGAGATATTCGTTAATCGCGCTAATGAGTTCGTTAATATGATACCCGATGCGCCTTTGGCCAGCCAGACCGACCAGAGCAATATCTTTGCGGACAACAATTAATTCCGTGTTCATGTGTTCGGCCAATTCCGTCGTCGACACGAACGATTTTCCTTCGAGTCGCATGTGATACAGCTTGTGCAGATACGAAGGCATTCGTCGAATTGAAGGGGCGTTGGGTACTTTGATTTTTTTCATGGCTCTTGTTCCGCGGCAGGGGGCTCTGCTGTATACAGTCTTCTTGATTTTTTCGTGCTGTGCGGTCTGAATGCCCCCGTGTTCCAAAGGTAAACAGCAAGTGAATCGTCGAAAAAGCGAGTATTGAAGTATTTCAAGTATAACACTTCCGCCGGTTTGAGCAAGGCTTTATAAGAAAAAAAGATTAAATATGACACACCATTAGCCATGTCGTCATATCTGCAAATGATTGTGGGTTACACTTCGGTATCCCGTATAGGAAGATGTCACGCCAAGACGCGATCCAATGATCGGCTCCTGCAGGGATGGAATTTTTCCTCCCGCTCACAAGCTGGTGTGATTTATTTGCTCGTTTTGCTAAGACAGACAAGTCCGTAATGGAGATCGTCTACGATCGGAATTAGGGAGTGTTGGTACTCATTCGAACCGCGCTGGCCCTAATTGCTCGTTTCGCTCGCTCCATATACGGGCTTGAAACATTTTTCATCATACGCCAAATCAAGGTCCATTACGACCAACAAAGCCTCTGCGGCCTGGCGTGAGATATTAACCTAAAGTTAATACCAATGTTCATTGTCCACATTCAAAAAATGAACCAGGAAAACAACTGGAAAAATGAGATATCCGTTTTGATACGATTCATTCTGTGTGACTGGTACCGTTTTATTTTGTCGGTTTTGACGGTACCGGCTTGGCTGGTTTGGCTGATACAGGGGCCGGTGCGGGCTTGACCGCTTCCTTTTTGGCTTTGGCTTCCGCCGCGGTTTTTTCGGCGGCAAATTTATTCTGCGCGGCCTTTAACTCGTTAGCGGCCTTTTCTGTGTCGGCTTTTAGTTTCGTTGCTCTTTCCATTTCCGCTTTGGCCGCGGCCATCATTTTTTCAGCATCGGCTTTGGCTGTGGCCGCTTTGGCCTGCTCGGCTTTGGCTTCGGCAATAAGTTTTTGAGCCGCCGCGGTTTCGTCTGCCGCTTTTCTGCTGGCTGTGTTTGCCTCGGCCAACTTCTTTTCAGCGTCTTTTTTCATGCCTTTGGCGGTGTTCTGTTCCTTTTTCGCCTCGGTAATCTTTTTTTCGGCTTCCGCTTTGGCTTTTTTGGCTTGAGCCTGAGCTTTCATCGCTTTTTCGTGTGCCTTTTTGGCTTGACCTTGGGCTTTTACTGCTTCAGCTTGAGCTTTTTGAGCCTTTGCGGTTGCGCTGTCGGCTGCGGCTTTTGCCGCGTCTGCCGCTTGACGTTCGGCCAAGGCTTCTTGTGCGCTCCGCTGCGTCGCATAGTATTCGGCGGCCAGTTGCGCACGGCGACCGCGTAACGGACGCCCGTGCCGTGTCTGAAAGACGACCCGTTCGCACTTGTTGCCTGCTTTAATTGTGAAAACCGGTCCTGCCGGGCAAATACATTGCCCTTGCACTGATCCCGAGTTGGCACAAAACATACATAGCGTCATTCCTGCGGACAGCAAGATAGCGCCCAGTTTACCTTTGGACATTTTCGTTCTCCTTTCGGTGAATATATTTAACTATATTTTGCATTATGGCTATTACACTTAATCTATTTTATCGTGTATACATTGCCTATTATTTAATTGATTACATACATGGTGCGATTTTATTTTCGTTTTTGGAGTTTCTTAAATACCATAATTGCTATAAACGGTCTTTTTGGTACTTTCATCACTTGACGCATATCACGTGATTTTGTATGATGAAACGTTTTTTGACAGGAACGTTATACGAATATTTATTGATGTACACACAATCGATATATTGCGCGTTATTAGTGCTTTAGAGAAAAATCCAAGGTTATACCATGTTATATAAAGCTTTCTTGTTGGTCCTGTTGGCTTTGCTTTTGACTTCGAAAGCGCAGGCCAGTGACCAGGGAATATCCGTTGTCGCTCCGGAGGAAATTCTGGCAGAGGAGAGCGGCTCCGGTGGTCAACGCCCCTTAGCGACGAAATCCGAGGCAACCGAGCCTGCTTCCGCCGGAAAAGTACAGTACCTTCTTACGCGACAGGGGTTCGTTTGGGAAGGGGTCATTGAGCAAGGCGACAAAACGCTTTATGTGAAGCTTCCTGACCAATCCGGCGGTGTGACCATTTCAAGACTTGATGTTTTGTGTATTGCCGGAAGTAAGGAAGAATTATTCGAATATCGTCGGGTTCAGGTCAATCAGGCGGATATAGGCGAAGTGATTAAGCTTGCCGATTGGGGAGTGCGGCATCAGCTTACCCTTCCGGCGATTGCTCTGCTTCAGTCGATTGCGCAAACGGCGGACGCTTCGGTTCGGGACATGTTGAACAAAAAAATCAGTCAATTACAATATATTGAAAAGATCAGACTCGATTCGCTCAAGCACAAACCAATACCGGCGCGTCCCGAGCAGTCTGGAGAGGAATCGCGACGGAGCGAGCAACTTCGGCAAACAGAACAATGGGGGCGAACCATACCGCTGGCAGTTCAGGACAGATTTCTCAAGAAGATTCAACCCGTTCTTTTTCGACATTGTTCCAGTGAAGGTTGTCATCGGGAGAGTAGTAAGGAGCTTGATTTTGTTTTGTATCAGTCGGTCATCCGATCATCCAAACGGGTCAATGGTTTGAAGAATCTGCGAAGTGTTCTCGTGAGGGTAAATCTTGCGTCGCCGCAAGCCAGTCGCATATTAAATCATCCTCCGATTACGGATCGTCACGGCAAACCATGTTATCCATTTGGCAACGCTCCAGACTCACTCAAAGATTATGAGACGTTTGTTGATTGGATTGGCGGTCTTTCCGGGCTGCTTTCGCCAAGTGATATTCGGGCGGCGGGCGAAGAAAGGCCGCTGACTGCACCGTCGCAAGGTCCTTCTACGGGAACGCCCCCAAACATGCAGAACGTTCCTGATACCGGCAATGTCGCCACGCCAGTCCTGCCGGTTACAGGTGTACCGGCGGCCAGCGCTCCGGCAGCAGAAGCGCCTGTGACAGTGGAGCAAACGCAGTCGATGATTCAACCGGCGACCGGACTCACCGCGGACGGTCAAAAGTTTCTCGATAGCCAGCGTCAAGCACAAGAAGAACACAAGCGGCGAATGGGTGCCCCGACCATTGCCGATCCGAAAGACGCGTTCGATCCGATCTTGTTCAATCGCCGGTATCATCCGGAAAAATTCAAATAATTGTTCATGAAGTTCATGAAGTTATTGAAGTTATTGAGTCCGTCATGGAAAGAGCGGACTCAACGCAACTCAGATTGATTTAAAAAACGCAACCAGGGTTGATATAAAAAGAGTGGGCCTTCAAAGTCCGCACCCTAAGCGCACCCCAATCCTCAGCTTATTTGGTTTTGAGGTCGAAATCAAATTGATTTGCCTTTTTTCCTTCCACGGTAACTTTTAGAGTTGAATCACGATTGTACTTCGGCGGCACAATATCCCGCATTTGCGGAGTCGGGCCCATTCCATTTTGGTCCTCCATTTTGCCTGTTTCTTCCTGACCGGTGATACGAACCAGGTATTCTCCCGGGGCAAGGCCTTTTTTGGGAACAATCAAATAGCGACCGTCTTTAATCGGGGCTCCGGAGAACGTCTTGTCAACGAATCCGGCCAAGGGCATAAACTCAATGTCGCCTTGCGCAAGCGGAACGCCGTTGACACTTACGGAACCTTCGATTTTTTGGCGATTCTGTTCGACCTTGGGGCCACATCCACAGAAGACCAAAACAGATGCCATGAGTATGATTCGAACGAAGAGTCTCATGATTTTTTACCTCATTAAAGGAAATGCTCTTGTTATAAACCAGCGACACTTTCACCGTTTTGCGTTGTGGAAGCGGCTCGCCATACATCTATATTGATCGTATCGCTCGCAAATCGAACGGAACCGTCGAGCAGACAGGCATTCACTCCGCCGGCATGAAAACTTCTTGCGGACAGAATATGCGCGAAAGTTGAGCCTCCTTCAACGGAGGCCGGTACCGTTATTCGGGAACTTAAAGGAGCCACACTGGAGTCGTGCAATGTTTTGCTACGGGAACACCTGTCGGAACTTGAAGTGTTAGGAGAATAATACGCGGAAAAAGTTGCCCCGGGCGTCCACCAAAGAAGGCCTCGCAAGTCGCCGCCGGTTCCTGTCCAGGCCCCTTGGATGAGTTCGGAAGCACCCATCGTATTGGATGTACCGTCCAGGACTTGCGCCAAGGGTACCTGAACCTGACGCTTTTTCACCGCATCGTCAGCTCGATAGTTGAAGGCCGCACCGCGATTTTCGCAGTCGCTTGTCGCCGAGATTTTAAAGACCCAGCCTGACGTTCCCACATATGGCGTGCTATATTCTGCATAGACTCCTGTATTGCCAACGCACGCAACATAATTATGCAGACCATGGTCAAGTGTGTCTGATAACGAAGCGAACCTGGGGACATCGGAAGGGCAGGTATAAGCATCAATACGAAGGTCTTTGAGAACAACGTTCAGCGAATTGTTATAAGTGGCCTGAACTCCCGTGGAAGTGTAAAAATGGTATTGACTGTAAACATTGCTCTGCTCGATAAAAGGGAGTATACAGATTGCCCATGTGCCGTGAGGTTCACCATATCCGCCCGGCGGAAGAAAACCATTGATATCGTGGTAGTTATGAAACGCGATACCAATCTGCTTGAGTTTGTTCGTGCATTCCATTCGCCTGGCCGCTTCCCGAGCCGCCTGAACCGCGGGCAGGAGCAGAGCGATCAAGATACCAATGATCGCAATGACGACCAAAAGCTCCACAAGTGTAAAACCTTGCCTTTTCATATCAATCTCCTCTTTTGTTAATAAATTCACGACAACAAAAAACTTCGTTGTCCTGGTACGGACAGAGTCATACTATTTTTCACTGGGCGTTGGAGTGATTGCGGAATCGTAAACAGCAAGTTCCGACATGGCTCCCGCGAAAAAGCGGTCGTTTTGGGTCGAACGACTTTTTTTCGTTTTACCATTACCTATCATCAAGCTGCCCGGGACGATGGGTACAGGATCAGGCCAGGGCGTTGACGTGATCAGCTGATCATCTACGTAATGAGAGATCGTTTTTTGTTGGGCGTCGGCTACACATGTCAGTTTAATCCATGTTCCCAAGTCCTTGCCGGAAATGCAAATGCCGGAGTTACTGCACACAGACGACATTGTACTTCCGCAATACAAATGAAACTGCAAATAACCTTCGCCGGTTAATTGCCAAAGAAACGATCCGCCGCGATTGAAGAACTCCTTGCTTTCAAGCAATACATTTCCGGGGCGGTCAAGCTGATCGACTCGCACGAAAGTCGTCAAGGTCAAGCTTTGGTACGAACCTGAAAGGATTGCTTCAACGTAGTCTTCCCGTGTCGCAAAGCAAATACTGCTTCTGCCGTCAAGCGTACCTTGTCCGGGACGACAGCCGATCACCTCGGCCTGCGGCAGATTCATTCTTCCCCGTTGTGAAGTATTTGCGACCGGGCCCCCTGTCCACTTACTGAAATCGAATCGGGCAAGCAGGTTCGGAAGGGCATTCTCAAGAGCGTCTTTCTGTTGCTTGTTTTCGTTTTCTCGCGAAACATATTGCTCCAAAGCGGCCTGAAACGCGGTTTCATCGACAAAACTCTCTTTGGAGAAATCTTTGGCGACGATGTTTTTAAACCGGTCGATTTGAAGTTCTTTATTGGCGGTCAGTAAGACCGGAGGTTTCGCGGGCGTTCTTAATTCGACCTTACCTTGGACGACACCCACGGATGTGTGACGCTCGCGGACATCGGCGAAGAACTGCGTTCCCAGATCGCGTACAGAACCAAAGGGCGTTGCCAGTTCAAAACCTGTTGCCGCGGGAGGCACAGTCGCGAATACCTGTCCGAAATCACAGTAGACACTTTTGGCGTTGACAATAACAAAGCTGTTCGGTCCCTGGAGCACCATTCGAGTACCGTTTACAAATTCCAAAAGAACAGAGCCGCTTTTCAATTGAATTTTATCGGTCGCAATGAATTGACCTCTTTTATACGAATTATTATTGTCCCAAACGGGATCAATGATTTCCTTGATTTGCGCAAGATGGGTCACGCATTTCGTGTTGCGGTAATGATGCAGGTATTCGGAGTAACCCACGAGGAAAATGAACACGCACAAACAGACCCAGAAAAATCGACCGAATGATTGCTTGCGTTTATCTGTATGAACTTTTCGTGTCGACGCGGATTCAACAGGCTTCAATACTTTTTCTGACGGAGGGGAAGGCGAATCATTATGTCGGAGTCGGGAGGAACCTGCCAAGGGCACCGCGTTTTTTTCCCAATCCAGCAGCACGGTCCAATCGTAGTCATTCCAGTTTATGGAATCGTCTTCCTGCGATGCCTGTTGAAGCGCATTCAGGTTTTCGCCCCGTTTGCGGAGAGCCCAATCGAGTCGCACATTGTCAAGAAAAAGACGTTGCAGTTCCGCGTTGTCTTGAAGCATGGCAAGCAGGCAAACGGCTTCCTCTTCGGTCAATTCGCCTGTGATATACCGGGCGATCAGTACATGGACGGATTGATCGCTGGAAGTCATTCCTGCACCTCACCGACGAAATCATCCTGTTGTCCCAACTTGGTTGAAATGCAATCCCGGAGTGATTTGCGTATTCGACTGACGGCGGCATAAATCGCGTCCGGCTTCATGTTCATCGATTTCGCGATTTCGACGAGTGAAGTTCCTTCAGAGTAATGCAATTTCAGAAGGGAGCGACTCTTTAGCGGAAGTCTTTCAATACATTCATCGAGCAAGGCGGCTTGATCCTTTATATCTGTTTCGCTTTCGGAAGGCGTGTTTTTCGGAGTAAGATAGTCGGCAAGCGTTTGAAGTGATTTCGGAAGATTTCGGACATAATCTTTCCAGAATCGCAAAGCGACCAGTTCGGTAATGCGTTTGAGAAGCGGTTTCACATCACGGTCCAAATCCCATTTGTCGGCTTTTTGCACAAATTCGATGTAAACGCTATTGACTATGTCGCCCTGTAATGACGGATGAGGCGCATTATGAAACGCCGTCATTTCGACAAAATGATGATATTTGAGAAACAAAAGCGATGCTTTTTGATTCATTAAACTGTTTTTGTCTGCTTGCTCGTCCATTTATCTTGTCGTATTCATCCCTGTCATATTTTGTACTCAAGCGTCTGAGCGACACGAACCGCCGCAACGTCAATTCGCCTTCTGCTATAATCTATCTCTCACGAAAAGGGAAATCCTGACAAGATTTTTTGGAAAAAATTTCTCCCGTTCACAGATTGGTGTGGTTTATTTCTCGTTTTGGCAAAACAGACAAGCCGTACAGAGAGGTCACGCGCGACCGTAATGAGGGAGTGTTGGGGGTCATTCGAATCGCTCACCCCCTCATTGCGCTTGTTTCACTCGATCCCTATACGGGCTTTGCGGGAATTTTCCGCCTGACGGGCAAGACTTATCCCGGTCGTGTGGACACATTTCTATTGTCCTTCCCGCATTGTCTGAAGAAGCTTTCTTACTGCCCCGATACTCAAATTTTCGCTGCCTCACTCCCCGTTGAGCTTCGGAAAACGGGGAAATTCAGGTCACGCGATGCGAAAACCAGGTGAAGCCGTTTTTTATCGAACCGGCTGCGTCCATGCAGTTTCCGTTAAGGGCTTGCCGCGAACAATCCGGACAGGAGTTTTATTCGAAACGATTTTCGCTCGCACGTAGAGGAGATCGTCCGTCATTTTGAAAGACGCGGAAGTTGCTTTGACACTTTTGAGTGTCTGTCCAATCTCATCGGAATAGATCGAAAAAGTCCGGGCAGGTTTGACCTTTTTTGTTGCGGTTTTACTTGCAGGTTCTTCAAAGGTTGTCGTCTTGCGATCAAATCCTTTTTTCGTACCGATGAAGTTGATTGTATATTCCACCCCTTCTTTGGCGTCCACCTCAACAGTCAGCGTTTTGGTCGCTTTATCGAATTGAATATCTTTGAGTCGGACACCATTGGAGACATAGAAATCCCCGCGATACATGGCCTCGATAATATTCGCGGTCGTCAGTTTTTCTGCCCGAACCATAATATAACCGTCGCCTGAATTTTTCGGGTTGTCGTAAAAATGATTGTAACCGTGTGTATCATCGCTGCCAATACCATACAGGAGTGTTCCTCCATCTTCTGCCCGGTGGGCATTAACGACATCCCAGAATTTATCGGTCGTCCAGGCGCATTTTGGACCGGGGAAATTCGGACCGCAGTTGATCACTTCAAAGAATCGGTAATCAGGCCGTTTAATAATCATTTCCGGCACAACATCATAATAAATCCAGTCGGGATGATTGAGAAAGAAAATCGTCTCCTTTTCGCGGCCACGGCGCAAAAGTTCGGCTCGCTTGCATACCGCGTCCATCGTCTTGTGTTCATCTTCAAGGGATTCAAACGGAAACGCTCCTTCGGTGTTAATGATATTGGAATGAACCTGTTTGCCGTTCTTTGCGCCGCCACTCGGTTCGAATCCTGGTATGACGATGAACCTGTCCGGAATTTCGACCAGTTTTTGAAATTCTTTAAATGTTTTGAGACGAACGAATTCTTTTTCCACACCGTCTACTACACGCTTTTGAATTTCGACTGGGTAGTTAGGATACCGTTTTTGGAAGCGTTCAATAGAGGAAGGACGCACCATTCGTTTTCCCTTTTCGGAAATTTCGCGATAACGGGCTTCGTTGCTTTGAGCCCCGTTATGGTCAGAGAGACAAACAAAGTTATAGCCGGCGTCGCGATAGAGCGAAACCGCTTCTTCCGGAAAGACACCGCCATCGCTCCAGTAGGAGTGCATGTGCAAATTGCCCCGATACCACTGAGCGGCAAATGACGCCGTACTCGTGAAAGACAGAAAAACGAACACCAAAGCCAACGAGATCATCAATTTCTTCATTTTTTGTTCCTTGTTCGCTAAGCAAAATTGGTCGATTCAAATAAAACCCAAGTGATATGTTTTATTGTAAACATATGAAATGCCACTGTCAACAAAAAACTAAAGAAATTATCTTTATCAGGCTTGCGCAGCAAATATTCCCAACGATCTCATTTGTACTGCAGATACTTTAATGTTCGCTGCATCGCTCCCCGTTTACCTTCGGAAAACAGGGGCTTCTGGCCGCGCGACACGAAAACAAATTCATACCTTTTTTTACTACCGATACTTCAATGTGTGGTTATTCACTCCCCGTTTACCTTCGGAAAACAGGGGCTTCTGGCCGCGCAATACGAAAATCAATTCATACCTGTTAGGGACTTTGTTAAAGAATTACTTTTGAGACAAGTGTTGTACATACCGGCGGATCGCGTCTTTCCAGCAAGGCATTGCGTAAACGCCGGGCAACTCGCGGTATCCGGCCAGGTCGAGAGACGTATTATGCGATTGCGGCGCGACGACTCCGTATTCCTTGAGTGAGACTGGAATCAGTTCGTGCTGCGAAAAGCCTTTGCATTCGAAAAGGGTTTGAGCAACTTCAAAGGGAGTTGCGGCTCCTTCGCAGGCAACGTGATACAGCCCGGTGTATCCGGAGTGAGCAAGTGAGGCGATACCGCGAACCAACTCGGCAGTCCAAGTGGGCGAAATTTTAACATCGCTGACAACCTGAACCCGTCGGGTACGCTTGGCTGCGTTGAGTAACGACGAGACAAGATTCCTGTGTCCTTCTCCAAAAAGGGCCGACGTTCGCACGACCAGAGACCGCGGTATCTCCAGGGCGATACGTTCGCTTTCAAGCTTCGTTTTGGCGTAAACGGACTGCGGTTCGGGGAGTTCGGAACGAAGATGACCGGGGCCTTGGTCGTCTGTCGAATAAAAGACTTCGCCGCATCCAATTTGTATGAAGAACGCTCCAAGCCGCTTGGCCGCGTTGCGCAGATAAACGACGGCTTGAGAATGAATTGTTCGGGCCGTGTTCGGATGAGATTCCAGATAATCGATCATATTGACACCGGCGGCATTGATAATGATGTCCGGCGCCAAAGTATCAAGCGTTTCATCAACAATGATTCGCGAAGTGAAATCGAATTCGGGCAAGTCGAGAGGAACCAATTGGTCGTGATTTGTTCCTTCGTTCCAAAATCTCATGATATCCGAACCGAGGAGTCCGCGGGCTCCTGCCACGACTGCTTTCATGTTTTTTCCTTTTGAACAGATGTTCCATTATTCATGGCGTAACGCTTCGATGGGGTCCATCTTGGCCGCACGGACAGCAGGATACAATCCGAAGACAACACCAATGACCACGGAGATAAAAAAGGCCAGCGGAATGGACCAGTAGACAATAATGGGTTCAATTTCACGTACAATGGCCGGAAGACTCATGATCAAATTCGGATTGGCTTTTTTAATCGCCGCCATCATCAGCATGGTTACGGGGCGACACGTTAAACCGACAATAACGCCAAGACCTCCCCCGACGACAGAGAGTACAACAGTCTCAATCAGGAATTGACGCACAATATCACCCCGTTTGGCACCCAATGCCCGCCGAATACCGATTTCCCGGGTACGTTCGGTTACGGTCGCGAGCATAATATTCATAATACCAATACCGCCGACGACAAGCGAAATACCGGCGATCATCCCCATGAAGACGTTGAACATCATACGCGTCGTCTTGGCCTGTTCGAGTAATTCGAGCGGCACGGTCACGCCGTAGTCTTCGTATTTATGATAGTCCTGAAGCGTCATTTTGATCAGTTCGGACGATTCCATGACGTGTTCTGATTTATCGATCTTAAGCGTGATTTGCGACAGTTGGACCGTTTCGCCTTCCATGGAACCGGTACGACGGACGACGACCGTATCACCTACGCGGGTACGAAGCGTATTGAGCGGAATATAGATGTCGTATGCGTAATCCTGCGCGGCAAACGAACCACCGATGCCTGCCGAGGGTGCGCGCTCTTTCATAATACCAATAACGCGAAAGTTGTAATTTTGCCCGATTCGCACCAGTTGTCCAATGGGCTCTTCATAAGGGAAAAGGAGCTCTGCCGTCTTGGAGCCGAGAACGCAATAATCTTGTGCTTCGCGATTATCATTATCGTTGATAAAACGTCCTTCGAAAAGGGTCAGACGGGCGACATCGATATATTCCGGAGTGCAACCGACGAGACGACCATCAACTTTGCGACGGCCTTTCTGAAAGGTTTCACGAAGCCCTCGAACCGGAATCGCGGCTATGATCGTTGGAATGGTCTCGGAAAGTCGGGCAAAATCGGCTCGCGTCAGTCCGTATTCCGGAATCTGCATACCACGGCCCTGGCTCCCTTGATTGAGTACTTCATTCGGCGGCTTGACCGAGCGCACGATAATATTGTCGGCGCCAAGGTTCTCGATTTGTTCCTGTGCTTTTTTACTGATTCCTTCTCCAATGGCCAAAAGCCAAATGACACTTGCCACACCGATAAAAATACCGAGTACGGTAAGGAGTGATCGCAGTGGGTGAAGGAACAGGCTTTTGACGCCCAATTGCAGTGTCTGTATGGCAAATAACATGGAAACGTTTCCTTTATGATTTTCCCAGTGGGGCTTCCGGGTCGCGGAGTGGTTTGTGCCGGACATCCGATTCGATTAAACCGTCACGCAGTCGCACGATTCGCCGGCTTCTTTGACCAACTTCATCTTCATGCGTTACCAGAATAATGGTTCGACCTTCGCCATTGAGTTTTTCGAGCAGGTCGAGAATTTCGGCGGTCGTCTTTGAGTCCAGATTGCCTGTCGGGTCA
>JAQVID010000414.1 GCA_028695865.1 Thermoguttaceae bacterium
CAGCGACTGCCCCCCTTCAAGAGGCGTCACGAAGCAGTCGTGCTTCTCTGCCGTGGAACCGGTCATTGGCTGGAACCAATGCGTGAAGTGTGTCGCCCCACGCTCAATGGCCCAATCTCTCATGACGGAGGCGACCGTTTCTGAAATAGACGGATCAAGCGGACAGCCGCCTTTGATTGTTTCCTGAAGCGAACGGAACACCGAAGGGGGCAAACGCTGTTGCTGTACCTTTTCGTTAAAAACATGTTTGCCGAAAATGGTCGAAAGATCGGCACTGGCCGTGTGGACGCTTGACGGAGCGGACACCTGGGACGCTATGGCCAACAAAGCACTCCTGCGAATGTTCTCGTTCATAAAGGTTCCTTTACGAAATAAAAAATACAGAGGTCCAAAAATCGGTGACAGAAGAATCACACCTTCTTTTCATCGATGTAACTGTCGATCAAGGGCAGATAGTCGCGCCAGTCCATAACTTCAATAACAGTCAGGTTAAGAACGCACGCTTCCAGCAGACTAAACAAATGCCCCGCGGCTTTAACCGGTTGCAATTCCGTCAAGAGGTTTTCGGCGACGGCTTCGCGAATCAGTCGTTCGATAAGAAACTTCATACCAAACGTAAAACGCCGGACTTTTCGACGCACATTTGTTCCTGCCTGTTTTTGAATGGCAAGATAGTCGAGAATAACGGAAAGAAAAACCCGATTTTCCGAAAGTAACTTGACCGTCAGATGCAAAATACGACGAAGACGTTCGAGAACAGACAAATCACCGCGGTCCATAACCCTGCGAACGACCGCCGACATTTTGTCGGTTCCCTGCTTCACCGCATAAAGAAAAATTTGCTCTTTGTCCTTGAAATATCGGTAAATCAAGGTCCGCGAAATACCGCAACTATCGGCAATTTTCCGAAAAGTCACTCCTTCGAACCCTTCGAGCGCGAAGAGTTTGAAGGAGGCTTCAAGAATAAGATTACGCCGGTTATTGTGATCGACAAAAGCGGTCATCGCGATTTACTCATATCCTTACCTCAAATGCGTCAATGAAGGAAGTCTTTAAGCGGGAAGTCTTTCGGCTCACCCAGGCTCTTTTTCTTTCGTTCCGTGATGAAAGCATTCGCAACAGCCTGAATCTGCGGGCGAAATTCCGAGGACGCATCGTAACGAAGGACAGGATACTTGACCAGAACCTTACCCCAAAGTTCGACCGCTTTCTGAAGGTGATCAATCACCTTGCCCGGATCGCTAATGGCTAGCATTTCTTCCCGCCGGATTTCCTGATAATCGCCGTCCGTCTTGTTCACATAAAGCTCCAGGAAGTTCTTGCCTTCATAAGACTCAAGAGCACCTGTCTTGCAGAACTCTTCGAACTTCTTACCGCCAATCTTTTCCCACGACGTAACATAAAGCTTCACACTCTGAAGATAGGCATTACTGATATCCGGAAGGGCACCCAGCTTGCCGACTTCTGAAGAACCGATAAACGCCGCACTTCGAGTTACCAGTTTTTCGGCCAGATCACGCGACCGCTCGTACTGCTTTTCGTCGTACAACTTTTGAACATAGGCGATTCCCTCTTGCATCTCACCGGCGAAAAGCTTGTTGCCCGGCGACTCGGTTACGATCGACTTGAAAGGATAATCGGCAGGGAACATACGTTCAAGCTGATCAAGGACAATGACGTATTTTTCGACCTCGTTCGTGAACTCGGACACGAATTGCGGCATTTTCAAAATGGAAGCAAATTCCGGTCGGGCAGTCAATTTCATCCAGGACGCCATACAGTTCAAGAACGCCTTGTTGCATTCTTCATGCTGTCCGGCGCGATACGTGATGCGAACCTGATAACGATAATCGCGAGCCTTGCGCGCTTCCGGCTGCTGCTCCACGACGACGCGTTTTTCGTGCCGGTTACTGTCCATAATATCGCGGAACATTCCGGAAAACCGGGCTTCTTCTTCCAACCAGGTAATACGGTCGCAAATATCTTTGGCTTCCAGACTGGCGTCTCCTTTGATTCGATCGGCAAGTACCTGAGGCGTGACATTGATTAAAGCCAGGGTCTGCTGCTGCCATTCGCCGATTTGCATTTCAGTTGTTCGCAGTTTAAGGTTATCGGCCTCATCGCGCAAACAAGAGGGAATAGCGGCGATACTCTTGAGATCTCCCTTGTAGAAAACTTCACGAGCTTTGGCAAGTCGCTCTGGCCAATTGGCCCACTGCGGTTGCGGTCCATGCTTGCCGTCCAAAAATTCGCGGATAATCCGGTAAGGCCGGTCCGCTTCTCCCAAACTGTAATGATCAGCCGGAGCCGGATCAAGCAGTGACTTTAAAATGGACGCCCTTTGTTGCTCGCTTAACTCTTTATTCCAACGTTCCCAGGCAATGGTATAACGATTCTCGCCTTTGGGAAGCATGGCTTCCAATTTTTTTATATTGGCTTCGATCTCGGCTTTGGTTTCATGGTACCGATTGAGCGAAGTGCGGCGGAATGTACCCGGCTTCGTCTTATCTTCAATCGTCGTCTGCATTTCCTTTTTGCAGAATTCTTTCCAATGGACTTCCGCCGTTTTCCAGGCGGCTGCCGCGTGCTCCTCATCGAAAACAGGCGTGTTGGTCATGTTCGTGCCACAACCGTCGATTTCCATCCATTCGGCGTAATGAAGAAGATTCATACGCGAACGGGAATAGAAAATTGCCCGGGTCTCATTACCGATACTGCCGCCCATTTCGAACAGTTCCTCGGCACGTAAATAGTAATTGCGCCCGAAAAGCCAGTTGTCCCGTTCCTTATATATTTGACGCGAATGAAAATCCTCGTCTTCGCGGAACAGACGGCGATATTGATCTTTCTCGTCGGCAATACCAATCTTTTGCGAAATGGTCCAGCCTGCTTTACTGAACAACCGCGGAGCCGTCTGATTATACCGGGTTCCATTCTGAAGGAATTCAAAACCGCGAATAACCCAACGATAGCGCTCACGATAGTCGTCGAATTGGGCCGACGCGTTGTAAGCAAGCTTCCAGCCGACAAAGTCCCAAATCGTTATGAAGTGCGGCTCCAGCATAATAATCTGATTACCGGTCGCCACCACATTGTTCCAGTCGGCCCGCTTCTCGTATTCCAGCGAACGATTCCACAACAGAGCGATGGCGACTCCCCGCATGCCAAACGTCGCCAGTTTCATCGTACTGCTGGCCGGATCTATTTGGCCCAAATTGACTTCAGCCAAACCATGAGCGTCCCGCATGCGCGCAAGTTGACCACCGCGGATCAACTTGCCACTGGGACTCTTTTGAGCCGGATTGCCAAGCAGATACAATGGAATGATCAAAACGGCGATGATCACGATGTACATGATTTTTCGGTAAAAACGTTTCTCTTGCGTCATTTCGCCACCTCTCTGTTCCTCAAGATAAGATACCCGACAATAAACAATGGAACGACATAAGCAAGTGTCGTCACTCCATGAACCAGCATCGTATTAAGCGGAATGTCATATCCGGCAGCGACACTGTCCATATAAATGTTGTAGTCGGGGAACGACGGGACGGCAAGCCCGATCACACTCATACAGCCGCTGGCTATCCAGTCGAAGAATTTGAGCAACGACGATGAAAAATCTTTCGGCAATTCCGTCATGAGATTTTCATGAGATACCAGCCGCTTGAACGCTTCAAACGGTCCGCCACCCAACGCCTGCATGTACGCAACTTGCAGGAAAAGCTGTTTGCAAAACGCCGCGATCATCATACCGAACGTTGAAATCATCGCAACCGGGCCACTCAAAAACGTACTGAACAAAACACCAAACGCAATCAAAATCAGCATCTGCTGCCAAATTCCCAAATAACCTTTGAGGAAATTGACAAGCACATTGGCATCGGTTGCCCGAATGTACAAGTCGGGTTCAGCGGCCCCAAAATATTGACCGTTATCGATACACTGAAGCCAAATTTCGACCTTGCCATTCACAACAAAATCTTCGAAAAGATCGTAAGATTCCTTTTCCGGTCCGGTCGTGGCCGTTCGCTCGAACGTGTCTTTGGCTCCAAGCTGCTTGAGAAGCCGGGGCTTTTCCTCGACCTTGCCGCGATCTATTTTTCGCGGAATAAGCAGGGCATTGGTCACATATTTTTCGGAGTTGAAAATATTGGTTTCGGCGGTAAGCCCGGTTTCCGGATTGCGAATGAGCAGGCTTCCC
>JAQVID010000415.1 GCA_028695865.1 Thermoguttaceae bacterium
CACTGGCCCCCACACGGCAGAGCGGAACGTAACAGGGCGAGCGGCGTTTTTTCCGGTTGAACAATAATTACCGTTCGCGGGAAGTTCGACCAGTTCCGGCAAAAAGAGAGGCGTATTCAGTTCGGGAATGGCACCCTGAGTCGAGAGCAGAGCCAATTCCTTGAGCCAGTACGAAATGGAGTCCGTCGGACTCAACACGTTCGGAAGGTCCGAAAGGTCCTGTTCGGAAAACGAGGTGTTTTGGATTTCAAGGAATCCATACGCCGTCTTGGCGTCCTCAAAATATTCATTGAGCCAAATATCAACCGCCATGTTCATTTCAAGATGTCGGAGAAGTTCGGGATTCTTTTCCAACTGCTCGATCAAAAGCGGGCCCTCTTCTTCGGTGAGGGTTCCCTGAATATACTTTGCGGCCAATAAAAGCCCGTTCGGTTCAAGGTCACTCATCGTCAACTCCTATAGCAAGTGTTTGAGTAACGCACCGATGAAGCGCAGTCCGAATTCGAAACATTTTCATGTAAATTGCGTCGAGCGACGTTCCTGTTTTAGCCTGAATATCCGTATAATTACTGCCTGCGAAATAGACCATCTCGACCAGTTCCCGATTTTCCGGTGAAAGTCGGGCCATGCAATTTCGCAACGCAAGGACTTTTTCTTCCAGATTCGACCAAGACTGGTCAAGGTCTTCGGTCGTCTGCTTTTTCTGCAAATAGAGCGAAACCTCTTGCAGACGCTCCGGAAGATTCTGAACATAAGTTCGCCAGTGATCCTTTGCGACTCCATGGGTTATTTTACGTAAAAGCCCTTTGATACGATGGGCGTCGTTTGTCCAACGTACCGCGTTTTCCACGAAAAACACATAGGTATCGTGCACGATGTCTTCGACAAGCGACTTGGATGGCGCTGTTTCATAAGCAACCAGTCGGACAAATTTGATGTTTTGTATAAACACATCCGCCGCTTCCCGCTCTGTCATGACATGACCTTTTTCAAAAACGTTGATGATACCGATTCCACTTGGTATTTCCTGTCGCACCGTGCCTGGTTTCCTCGTCTTCCGAAGGCCAACAGGCAGCGCGATCGGAACCATAAAGCATCGGAAACGGTTCAGGACACCGACCAGATTAGGAAATCGACGCCTCGTCCCGGCACTGTTCCCCTTCCTCCTGTCGTCCCATCGTATATCTTATGGCATGAAAAATAAAAATCTAACGAAAAAAATCAAAAAATTTCACGAATCGTGGAAAAACAGACGGTGAAAAAGCGGCAGAAAACAGATTTTTGAGACAACTACTGGTTTACGTGGTTTATGGTCAAAAAAGAGTGGAACACAAAAGAAACCGGGAGTGATGGGCGATTTAGGAGAGTCTCTGGTTTAAACTTTGCCCTGCTATCGTGATATAACTGCTATCGTGATATAAACTGTGCGGCCCGGGCGTCAGGGTATGACAGACGCACAATATCTGTTTGCTGTACATATTCAAGGTCGCGATTCATTCCTCGACGCAGAATGTAGGATCGGCGCAGAATGTAAAAACGGAGTTTTCGCATGCGATTTGAGGCCGGCAGAGCGTCCCGCGCTGAATCAGTCTTTCAGATAAATATTTGCGCCTTGCGGCAGGAGAATGTTCAAGTGGGTAATGTCTTTGTTGGAGAAAATCAGCCCTCCTTGTTGCGCTGTTTCATTACCAACGAATTCAGGGTGATTTGTGCCCTGGAGACCCAGACCGTTATTGAGTTCAATCCAAAAGGGGCCGAGCGGATTCCGTGGATCACCACCGGCAATTTCACCTTGCGCTCCGTTTTCGAGGGGTCCAATGTATTGAGGCGAAGCAATTTTTCGCGTAACAGAAAGTATGCCGCGCAGAGCTTTGGCGTTTACGGCGTAACCCATTTTGAACCGACCGGCATACAAACCATCGTAAAGAAGCAAAAGTTCTTTTTTCGACATGGATATATTCGCAGAAACCGGACCGCGAACGACCTTTAGTTTTGTCCCGGGCACAAGAGCAATATTCGGATCGGCCAAGCCGTTCAGGGCGGCCAAATGTTCCGGCGTAATTTTGTACGCTCCGGCAATAGACGCAAGCGTTTCGCCGGCACTCGTTACATACTCGGGTTCAAGGACATGCTGTTTTGGGTCGTAAAAGACTGTAAAAGCCAGTCGATCGAGTGCCTTGTGAAGCTGTTCCAGTTCCATGGCAGAATAGGTATCGCTGTAACGTTCCAGCAGTTGATTCAACTTGAAAAAGGCGGTTTTTGTTTCGTTGGGATTACGCGAAAGTACCAGGGCCTGAACCAACTCTTGAGACGGATTGACCAGCGGCGCGACAGGTATTTGCGTGGAAGCCGCTGTCGGGGCGACCGCTGCCGGACTGGTCGAGACCGGTTGTGGAGCCGGAATCGAAGGCAATGTCGGATCGGCAGGTACGGGACTTGCCGGAATCGGGGGAACCGCCGCTTGAGCAACAGCAGGCTGTGCCGCGGTAGCCGGACTTGCCGGTGTAGCGGCCGTAGTGTCCGGGCTGTTCAGGTTCAAATGATTCAATGAAGGAAAGGGGGGGACGCTTGCGTTCGTTGCCGAAGTCGTACTAATAATACCGGTATCAGGAAGAGTCGCGTTTCCAATCGGTTTCTCCGGTTCCGACGATTTGGCCGTTTCGGCAACAGGTGAAGGAAGTCCCGTTGTCGCCGCCTTTTTCGTATTGGCACCGGGCACGGACAATGCCGTGGTGTCAATGGACAACGTTTGCGTTGAGGATGTATTTGCCAAGGGAGACGTACTGTCAAAGGAAAGTTGCGGAAGGGTATCGTTTGCGCTCTTTTTTGCTTCGCTTTCCGGAGTACTTGCCATGGTGTCGGCTTTTGGGGAAAGGGCGCTGGCCGCGTCGGGAACATTAAGGGCAGTTCGTGTATCGGTTGATTTCGCGGAGTTATTCGGACTTAAATCTTGAGATTGAGTCTGTAGGGATGATTGAGCGAGTGAAACACGATTTTTATCAAGCGCGGCGGTCGCGGCTTCTGTCGGAAAAGGAGGAATGTCAAGCTTGGAATCGCCGGCATTGGCATTCTGGGTCGTTTGAGCAGTTCTGGCAGCTTGATCTGTACTGGATACACCAGTGAAAGACTGGCTTGGCGTATCTTGCGTCTTTTTCGGAACGGACAAGTCTGTTTGCGGAGCGGCAGGCAAAGAGTTTGCTGGGGCGTTTTTTTTCGCAAGATCGTTGTTTTTGCGGTTTTCGGGACGAAATTGCGAAGAAATAATGTTCTTTTCGGCCAGAAAATCTCTGACGGGCAAGAGCTTTTCAGGAAAACTCTCCCAAGCCGAATCGGGCAACAAAGCCGCGACGGCTATCAGGATAAACCCCCAAACGGTCAGAACGAACATTCCTTTAAACATTTTTTCAAACATAACTTGCGTTCCTAATAATACCGATGTTCTTATAACGCCTTCTGGCAAGTGTACATTGAAGCAGTTGTCAAATCAACTTGTCAAATAAACTTGTCGACAGATGAAGAATCATAATGAATTTTTTTGTCTGAATCCAGAGCAAAACGGGTCCCGGTCGTGACTTTTTTCGAAAAAATTTTTCACAGAAATCCAAAATGAGGGCAAAAAACTCTGGAAATGCGCTAAATGGACAAAAAATTACAAGAAACCACTGTTAATTTAAAGATTTATTTGTTATAATAGGTACAGTTCAAGATCATTTGCATACCAAGTATTTGAAGCGTTTATGTAAAATGCCAAGTGTTTCAAAAACCTGGTGGCGCAACTTTTAACTTGTCATCCATGGAAGTGAGTAATGCTATGGAAAATGTCGTCGTATTGATTTTAGGAGGGGGTCGGGGAACTCGTTTGTATCCGTTGACCAAAATGCGTTCGAAACCCGCTGTTCCGATTGCGGGCAAGTATCGCCTGATTGATATCCCTTTGTCTAATTGTATTAACAGTGATTTAAAAAGAATTTACGTGGTGACGCAATTTAATTCGGTCAGTTTGCATCATCATGTCCACTCCTATTCATTTGACCGATATAGCCATAATTTCGTCGAAATTCTTGCTGCGCAACAAACATGTAATAATGGTACCTGGTATCAAGGGACTGCTGATGCGGTGCGTCAGAATTTCAATTATATCAGGCAACGCAATATAGATTATATTATGATTCTGTCAGGCGATCAGCTTTACCGAAT
>JAQVID010000416.1 GCA_028695865.1 Thermoguttaceae bacterium
ATGAGTTTGTATCAGATGAGTTTGTATCAGATGCGTTTGTATCAGATGAGTTTGTATCAGATGAGTTTGAATCGGATGAGTTTGAATCGGATGAGTCTGAATCGGATGAGTTTGAATCGGATGAGTTTGAATCGGATGAGTCTGAATCGGATGAGTCTGAATCGGATGAGTCTGAATCGGATGAGTCTGAATCGGATGAGTCTGTCAAGCCGATTGATTTTCCGCTTGAAACCCTTTCGCTCAAGCGTTTTACGGCGGAAGAACTCAAAGAAATTCAAGGCGATGGAGATGATGATTCGGCAGCCCAGGAAAGGAATTCCCTTGTTAATGTTGACGATCACCGTTCAGGAGAAAACATGACCGGGACGACTTCGGAGACAAGCAACTCTGGCGACACCGATGTTCTGTTACCCTCTGCTCTGACGGCGTCGCAGTCGCGAGAAGAGCCGCAGTCGCGAGAAGAGCCGGCGTCTGCTTTGGAAGCGGCTTGCGAGTCAGCGGCGACTTCGGACAAGGCGTTGTCTTCTTCTGATTTCTCGACACATGTCGAAAAATATACATTTTGTGAACTGCCGTCTGTTCCTTGCAAACGCGAGCATTTTCACTGTATGACTCACAATGAGATTTTGTCGCGTCAAATCGGTCGCGTACTCATTGTGGAAGCGCCTATTGCCGAAGAGCAACTCTTTAAGCGAATTATTGCCGCTTGGGGATTCGGTCAATTGGGTTCCAAATTGCAGTTGCGATTAAAGAAATTTGTCAAAAAGGCAAAATATAAAACGACGAAAGAGAAAGGAGTTGTGTTCCTGTGGCGAGCCGATCAGGATGCGGATTGTTATTGTTGTGTTCGTGTTCCTGGTGATGATGGGTACCGTCGAAACTTGACCGATATATCGATTCAGGAAATTGCGGCCGCCGCGTGCGACATCATGCTTCAGCAAATTGGTATGGAAACCGAGGGGCTCATTCAGGAGATTCAAAAACTGTTCGGCTTTAATCGGAGCGGTCGTGAAACCAAGGAATGGATTACCCGCGGAATTTATTTCGCCGTCCAAAAAGAGCGACTTGTACTCAAAGGGACCTGGATTTCTCTGCCGTAACTTTTTGCTCCCGATTCTTCAATTTTCAGTCATTGCTTCCCCGTTTACCTTCGGAAAACGGGGGGACACAGGCCGCGCGACACGAAAGATCAATTAACCCCGCGCGTTGGTAAGCAGCGTTTTGCGTCTTGCGCGAATTTGAAGGACATGCGTTTTACCGAAAGAGAACGGTAAGTCGAACAAGGCTTATTGTGACCGAATGATCATTGTAAAAAGCCTTAAGGCTGTGACGGGAAACGGTTGGAAACACAAAGCAAATCGCGTTCCCAACGCAAATGTTCATCGCGGGCGGACCCTGTGTAAGCAAGTTTCCGCACACTTGGGAACGCAAGGGGTCACTGACATTTTCCAATCGCCTCAACAAGTTCGTCAATCAGTGGTTCGTCGAAATACTGCATGACTACAACGTGTGAAAATTCCCCGGAGCAGGCCATACAAAATCGATGAACAGCTTCATCGGAAGGACGCGGGAAAATTACGGTATTCGACCACGGATTGGCATAAGCCTTAATACCGCGCTCATTGAGTTTCGAGACGAGCAAGTGTGTCATGGCCAGAACGTGTTCGGCTTCCTCTCTGAAACCCTCCCGACCGGTCGTAAAAATACGCCAATAGAGCTTCAAAACATCGAAACCGCTTCGGGAACAACTGATGGTTGGCATAACACAGTTGAGATAAGGTACTGTCAGGTTGTGCAGGTGTTCCAAAATACCTTTGCGGCAAATGAAAAAACCGCACGGCTCGTTCATGGCAAGAAATTTGTGCCCGGAAACGGCGACAGAATCAAAGTGCTGATGAAGTTGATTGATGATGCTCTTCGCGTCCTGACTGTCCAAAAAGGGAAGATAGCCTCCGAAAAGGGCAATATCCAAATGCCGGTAAACCGCGATCGGCGGTTTTTCTTTCAGTATTTCTGAAATGGCCTTTTGGTCGTCTATGGCTCCCTTGAACGTCCCACCGACCGCGATCACAATCAGCGCCGGACGACCGGGGTCAAGCTGGCGTCGGAAATCTTCGGTGTCCATACGTCCATCAGGCAACGCCCTTATTACCCGGGTTTCGATATTAAGAACGTCGCCGAGCTTTTGAACGGAATAATGCGCTTCGGCAGATACGTAAAGGAGTGGGGGAATGGTTTTATCGTCCTTAGCGATGTTAGAGTCCGAAGAACATTTCTTGGAATCAGCCGTGTTCTCATTCTTTTTAAACGCGGCCATTTGGCCCTGGAGTGCTTTGCGGCCAAAATAGATTCCGTGCATATTACCGTCGGTGCCTCCGTTGGTCACGAATCCCCAGTAGGTATCGTGGGGAAAGCCAAACGCTTCCGCCATGAACGAAACGGCATCGCGTTCGAACTCATCGACGTCAAGCATGTCCCAGGATTCTTTCCACGGACTGCCTACACTGATTAACGTTGTATTATAGAGTCCCGTTTCGTACAGCCAGTGATAAAAAGCATTCAGGTTAGTTGCTTGATCAAATGGATAGCCCATCTGATAGCGGCGTTTCAGGACGATCGCTTTCGCACAGGATGTGAGTTTTTCGAGGACTTCAGGTTTTACTTTGCAATCTGTTTTCATATCATACACTTTATGCACTTCAAAAAATTGGGGTTGAAACAGGGAGGTTGATACAGACAACAAGAGAACATTTTGTCTTCGCTTGAATAGATCGGCTTTACTTGATTCTTCGTATTACGCGGCCTGAAATTCCCCGTCTTCCAAAGGAAACAGGGAATGAATCGCCGGAAATCGAAGTATCGGCAGTATAACAAAACGACAACAAAAAAATCTCGGGAATGAACGACAGGCATGCTTTTGTACAAATTATCGATTCAATAATTACATTATAATATTGGGCTTGCCTGTTGTCAAGACAACACGAAAACATTTTGAGCCTCGTCTCACGGGCTTGTCAAAAACGGCAAGGTGTCCATTGGACTGTTTGCCCCGATGGAAGCAGAATGTTGTTTCAGCGCCGATTAGATCAGAATGTGTTTCAGCGGGCTGTCCGCGCGATTTCAATATGCAGAAGTTACCGCCGGTTTTTTCCGCGACGCTCAATCCGGAATCCCAAGATCGAAACAGATAAGACCGCAACTTTTCTCTTTGTCATTTGCGTGCTGCCTTTTGGTTTGGTCCTGAATAAATGTGTCACAAAAGATGTTCGGCGCTTCCCGCGTGTTCTCGAAGTTGTTCTGTTGTTATGGAAACAGGCTTGGTAACACAGGGACGAAGTCGCTCGATATATTCAGTGCGTGTAATTTCTTTTGCCCCAAAACTGCCGGTCAGCGGGGTGACCATTTGCGTGTCTATCCATTCCAAACCAAGGTTCTTAAGTGTGTCGATCATGCAAAGAAAGGCGAATTTGGACGCGCCGCTTTCGCGAAAAAACATGCTCTCGCCGCAAAAGAGTCGATCAATAGCAATGCCATAGAGTCCGCCAACCAACATATCTTCCGCGTTGTAAGCTTCAAAACTGTGAGCAAAGCCCTGTAAATGGAAGCGGGTATAAGCTCTGATGATTTTGTCTGTAATCCAGGTTCCGGCGTCGCCCCGCGGCACGGTGGCACACGCCTGAATAACACCATCGAAGTCGTGGTCAATTCGAAAGGTGAACTTGTGCGATTTGAAAAATCTCTTTAATCGGGATGGAATGTGCAAGTCGGAAAAATCCAAAACACCGCGAACAAAAGGAGAAAACCAAAGAACGTGCTCTTCATCGTTCGGCCAGGGAAAGACGGCGTGAATATACGCGTCGAGGAGCATCGGGGAAGTAATCATCCCGGTCCAGCCGATAAAACCTGTTTCTTCAGTATCTTGACACGGCTCCGGAAATTGGCTCGGCTCGTCAAACAGACTAAGCGACATCTGACAAGAGTCCTTTTTTCTTCTGGGGTTTACATAAAAAAACGGGAGACCAAAATCTCCCGTTCTTTACATCACAACAAATAAGCGATCGTTTTGTCATTCGAAAAACCAGACGAAAGCATGAGTCACGCGACATATCGCAAAACCATGTTGGGCGGTTCCTGAAACAAAACAGGTGCTCGAATACGCAATCAAATCGACTACTTGGCGACTTCGTCTTCGAC
>JAQVID010000417.1 GCA_028695865.1 Thermoguttaceae bacterium
GAGTAATATGACTTCCCTGGTTCCTGTTAGTACCGTTTTGTGCATGTCCCGGCACCTGATCTCTTTTTTTTCAATCGAGCATAAAACTCTTGACGACATCCGACGAGGCAGGTCGATATTTAAGCGGTTCCATGGAACAACTTGCGCGGCCTTTGGTCAAACTCAACATGGAGGAGCTGTAACCGAAGAGATTCGAAAGCGGAGTTTCCGACTCAATAACGGTCATTTTACCGCGGTTGGTCGTTCGAACGACCAGACCGCGACGCTGATTAAGATCACCGACAATATCGCCGACGTACTCATCGGGCGTAATAATTTCCAGTTTCATGATCGGTTCAAGCAGAACAATACCGGAAGCGTCGAGAGCTTTGCGATAGGCGTCGCCCACGGCAATGCGTAAGGCGACCTCGTCAGTTTCCGAATCGCTGAACACACCACCGGTCACGGTAAGACGCGTACTGATGAGTGGAAAACCAAGTTGTCCTCCTCCTTGACTCTCTTCCCGAAGCGATTCCAAAACGACGTTTTTGTACTCCGTCCTGAAAAGTTCGTCCTGACTGGCGAAAACGATTTCAACCGCCTGACTGCCGTCAAGGATCGGTTCCATTCGAATATCGACCTGGGCCGTATGACGCGTCCCGCCAAGTGTTCGCTGGCAGACGCCGGACACGTCGGAAGCGTTTTGGACGGACTCGCGATAACTGACTCGCGGATGATGAACACGAACCTTGACTTTGTGCTCACGAAGGAGCCGATTCTTGATAATCTCCAAATGAAGCTCGCCCATACCACTAATGAGCGTTTGACCTGTTTCTTCATTGACTGAAGCGCGAAACGTTGGGTCTTCTTTTCGCATCGACTCCAAAACAGCGGCAAGCTTTTTGTGCTCGTCGGCAGATTCCGGTTCTATTGCCATGGAAATTACAGTATCCGGGAACGAAATCCGTTCAAGCAGAATCGGCGACTTCACGTCACACAAAGTATCACCAGTCACGGTATATCGAAGGCCGACCACGCCGCAAATATCACCGGCGGAAATCGACGGGATTTGTTCGCGGTCGTCGGCTTGAATGCGCCACAGTTGCGGAATATTTTCTTTTTTGTCTTCGCGCGGATTGAGTACTTTTGAATTTGATTTGAGTGTGCCGGAATAGACACGCATATAATACAAATCGCCATGCCGGTCAGCCTGAACTTTAAAGACAAGCCCACAGAAAGGGGCCTGGGGATCCGCTTCCCGCATGGAGCCGGGATCGTCCGGTCGGGTCAGGTCCTGACCTTGTACCGGAGGCAAATCAGCAGGCGACGGCAGATAATAACAAATCGCGTCCATGACCGGCTGTACACCAATTCCATCGAGAGCGGAACCACACAGAACCGGCACGGCCATGTCGGAAATCGTCGCGTCACGCAAAACGCCGCGAATCATCTCTTCGGAAATCTCGTCTTGCGAAAGGAGAAGTTCCGTCAATTCGTCGCTGTAAAGGGATAAATCGTCAAGCAGTTTTTCGCGATAAAACTTCGCTTCCTGAAGCATGTCTTCCTCGATGGATAAATACTCAATTTTTTCGCCTTTGGTCGCGACATCGAACTTCAACTGCTTCATGGAGATTAAATCGATCGTTCCGCGAAAGCCTTCGGCGATATGCGGAGGTCCGGCTCCAACAGGAATCGAAACGATGACCGGATGAGCTCCCAATCGCTTTTCGATTTGATTAACCGTGCCGTAAAAATCGGCTCCTTCACGGTCCATTTTGTTCACGAAAGCCATACGGGGAACATGATAGCGGTCTGCCTGATGCCAAACCGTTTCGCTTTGAGCTTCGACTCCTTCACGAGCGCTAAAGATCACAACGCCTCCGTCAAGAACGCGTAAAGCCCGTTCGACTTCCGCCGTAAAATCGACGTGTCCTGGCGTATCGATCAAGTTAAAGTTGCACGATCGCCAATCGAACGTCACGCAGGCCGAACGAATAGTAATTCCCCGTTCACGTTCTTCGGGGTCGAAGTCCGTAACGGTGTTCCCCAAATCGACCATACCGACCTTGTGAACGAATTTCGAAAAATAGAGCATTCGTTCGGTAATCGTCGTCTTGCCTGCGTCGATATGGGCAATGACACCTATATTCCTGATTGTACTTAATTCTCTTGCCATAACTAATTGCTGTAATAAAATGTTTTACTGTGACGTTATTCTTATTTGTGTGGTCAAGTTCGAATACGTATGGATTGCTAACAACACAAATTTTCGACTCAATCATAAAAAGAGTTTAATTTAACCAAAAACCCTCAAACCCCCACTGCATTCTTGCCGAAAATAATTAAGGGAATCCACACCTCTATTCTATTATGATTTACCGCTTTATACAAGGCGTATCAAGAAAGGTGTGGACTATTTCGCAAAATTTTCAAAGCAAGACAGGTTGCGTATGTTACCTAACCTTGCTGTTTTGAAATATAAAATCAAAAACCGGTCGAAGTAAATATATTGAGGAATGTTAAGTGTGATGGGACGTGTTTATTGTGTTGTCAATCAAAAAGGTGGAGTCGGTAAGACGACGACAGCGATATCCGTTGCGGCGGGAATTGCCCGGGCAGGATTTACGACGCTCCTTGCCGATTTTGACCCGCAATGCAACGCGACGAGCGGACTGGGATTTGAACCGTCGAGGCGTCATCCATTGGCGACCGGTCAAGCGATTGCGCAGGCCGTTCACCAAACCGCAACGGAGCGACTTGATATTTTAACCGGGTGCCAGAGCTTTCGGGACGTGGAAACCATGGCCCGGGAAGACGCCAAATGGTCACAGCGGATGAAGAAGCAATTGGAAGAAGGATTCGCGGGCTACGATTATGTTTTCATCGATTGCCCGCCGTCGATTAGTCAACTGACGCATTCGGCATTGGAGTTTTCGACGAATGTCCTTGTTCCGATCCAGTGCGAATACTATGCCATGGAAGGCTTGGCTCGCATGATGGAGACGATCCTCAAGATATTTTATCAGCGTCGTGGCCCGCAGCCGGAAGGGGGATTCATCGGCGGTTTTGTTTTGACCATGTACGACCCGACCTTGGAATTGACACATGAAGTTGAATCGCAAGTTCGGGATTATTTGGGAGAAGTAGTATATCAAACGGTCATACCGCGCGACGTATCCTTGAGTGAGGCTCCCAGTTTTGGGAAATCAATTTATGAATACGCGCCGCGAAGTCGTGGTGCAAGAGCTTACACGGAATTGTGTTTGGAGGTATTGGAACGTGTCTAAAGAAAAACGACTTGGGCGAGGTCTGGAAGCGTTGTTGGGTAAGGTCGCCGTTTCGGTGCAACCTGAATCAGACCAGGACGAAACGAATATGAATGGGGGCCTGTCCGTCATTTCCGCCGACGATATGGAACACAGCGGCGAGCATTCGGCCAGCGAACTGCCTGACGGACTTCAAATCCGCATGATTGCAATTGATCTGATTGATCGCAATCCGGCGCAGCCGCGTGTCGATTTCGATGCGGAAGAAATTACGCGTCTTGCCCAGAGTATTCAACAGTGTGGTCTGATTCAGCCCATTGCGGTCCGACCGGAAGGAGATCGTTTCGTATTGATCGTTGGAGAGCGACGTCTTCGGGCTGCCCGGGAAGCCGGATTAACCGAAATTCCGGCGTGCGTACAGTTTCAGACAATCTCCGAGCAGGAAATGGCCGAGTTGGCTCTGACCGAAAACATGTTGCGTCAAGACTTGAACGCAATGGAAAAAGCGACCGCGTTCCGCAATTATCTTGATACCTACGGAGGAACACAGGAAGAATTGGGGAAACGACTTCAGTTGAATCGCTCAACCGTCGCCAATCTTATGCGTCTGCTTGACCTGCCGGACGACCTGCAACGAGCAGTTCGCACGGGCGATTTGACCCCTGGTCATGCCCGGGCACTTCTTCCGCTGGAAGAATGGGAACAGCTTGAAGTTGCTCAGCGCATACTCGACGAAAGTTGGAATGTTCGGCAGACAGAAGCGTTTGTTCAAGACATGTTGGCCAATGAGTCGGACGAAAAGTCAACATCGCGTCCTGTTCCGAAAAAAGCGAACGAGCCGTCCGAGCAGGTGCTCGAACTGGAACGTCAATTCCGTGGCGCGCTCGGTATGAAAGTCAAATTGACCGCTAATGAAAAGTGTAAAGGCAAACTCGTCATTCA
>JAQVID010000418.1 GCA_028695865.1 Thermoguttaceae bacterium
ACGCTCGACACTTGGGACAGATTTTTCCTGCGACTGAACCATATGGGCAACTCCAAACAGAATAAACAAACAAACAACGCATTTTAGACGGTGCATAAAGTCTCCTTTAAAACGGAATATTTCAATAATGATATAATGATGATATGACGGGCAACAGGAGATTATCTTGCTCCGCGTTGCCTGCACAAAACGCTCATCGTACCTTGCCTCCGGTAAAAAGCATTCTCAACGGGGACAACCACCAGACCGAACCGGCCCAGATGATAATCTTGTAACGAAGCGATGGAACAAGAATAACGCGATAGAACAGCTTACGTTCTATCGCGCGTAGCGAACAGCGCACAACATATTCGGCGGGTGTCCACAGGAATCCCGGGACTTTTTCTTTTATCTGCGAGTTCCGCATGGTGTACGTGTCGTGAAAACCCGTTCGAACGAAACCGGGACACAACGCTTGTACCCGAATTCCATAACGCGAAACATCACACTGAAGACATTTGGAAAAGGTGATAATATACGCCTTGGTCGAACAATACTCGGCGCAGTGGTCGCCGGCAAGAAACCCGGCTGCCGAAGCAATATTTACGATGCGACCATATTTGCGCCGGGCCATGGGAACCGTCGCGGCGTGACTCAATCGCATGGTCGCCAGACAGTGAACCAGAACCATGCGGCTTTCGAGTTCTACGTCCACATCGGGAAAAGCACGATTACCGCCGAAGCCGGCACTATTGATCATCCAGGCCAGACGATCAATTTTTTCCAGTCGCGATTCCACTCGTTTCAGGTCTTCTTCAACGGCCAGGTCGGCGACCATGTACTCGACATGAACTCCATATTTCGCGGAATATTCTTTTTGAATGCTTTGCAAAATCTCTTCACGACGAGCAATCAGAAAAAGGTCGAACCCTTTTTCCGCAAAGCGCCGCGCGTAAATTAAACCAAACCCGCTTGTCGCTCCTGAAATCGCGGCGACAAGTCTTTCTTTCGTGTCCGACACGTTTTAACTCTCCCTTTTTCCCTTTTTCAAAGTCCCAATGTTGACTGGGAAACAGCAAATGATCACAACAGAAGTTCAGGCCCCCACAATGACTTTGCCTCCGGTGCGAAAAGCGTTTTTTCCTTTAGCCGACGCAAAGACTCCGTGCAGGGCTGATTCAAGTTTACAACACGCGACAAATACCACGAATATAACCGAGTGATTCCATGAAGCCCGGGAACGGATCGTCTTTGTCGATTTCATATTCGAAACAGGCTACCCGGTTGTACTTCACATCAATCAGAGCCCGAACCAGAGCGGGCAGATCAATCACGCCTTCGCCGCAAATGACACCGCGTCCAGCCGGAGCCGCCTGGTTCATATCCTTGAAATGAAAATCGAAGATACGCGACGCATAATCGCCAACGGCCTGAACCGGGTCTTCGCCTATGCGGATACTGTGACCAATGTCGAGCGCGATACCCATATTCGGACCAAGCTTTTCAATTTTTTCGAAAATCGATTTGGCACTCGGATAAAACTTGTCGCCAGGGCCATGATTGTGAATGGCGACCTTAATACCGCTGGCTGTGGCTTTTTCGTTCACGAGCGGAAGAAGTTCATACGCCGGTACACCAACAATGACATCGCAGCCAAGCGCTTTGGCGTATCGGAAAGCATTCTCAACCTGTTCCGCCGTCTTCATATAAACGACACCGCAACCATAGACCTTCAAACCCGCTTTGCGATATTTATCGGCCAACGCCGCGCACTGGTCATCCGACGCGTCCATTGCCAAATGAAAATCTTTCAGACTTATGTATTTTATATTCGCACGCTTTGCCCATTCGATCACCTTGTCGTTATCGAACAAGCGGAACGAGTACGAAGCGATTCCCAAGTCGAACAAGACTTTTCCACTGGTTGATTTTTCAGCGGCAAAAAGACTGTTGGCCGTTGCAGTGACCGCTGCTGTTGTCGTCCCCAATGTCGCGGCTGCCGATGCCGCAATAAACGAACGTCTGTCAAATTTCATTTTCATTCTCCTTAAACTGGTTTCATTCTTCTTGTTCTTCGAGTAAATATTGTCGAATAAATATTATGTATGAAACACCTCGCGAAAAGCTGTTTTTCACGTAAGGATGAAAAATCATTCCTTCGGGGGATCAATACCAAAATCCTGAATCGTAAAGAGCGATTGAAAAGCATATCCGCGATCAGCAAACGCTTTCGCCCCGCCTTCCATGCGGTCTATAATCGCAATCACACCGCGAACCTTCATACCCGCCGCTTCAACCCGCTCAATAGCAATCAGTGAAGAACCACCCGTCGTAACAACATCTTCGAGAATCACGACTTCATCGCCGGGAGCAACAGGCCCTTCGACAAACTTGTTGGTTCCGTGCCCTTTGCTTTCTTTGCGAACGAGAAACCCCTTCAGGCTGCCATACCCGCGAACTCCCGCCATGGTAATCACGGACGCCGTGATGGGGTCCGCTCCAATCGACATGCCACCCACTGCCTGCGGAAGAGGACCGGCCGCCAGCATGAGTTCCAGAATGCCTTCGCCTATCATCACCGCTGAATCGGCTCCAAGCGTAACCTGCTTGCCGTCAAGGTAATACTTCGCTTTTTTGCCTGAAGCCAAAATGAAATCGCCAAACTTGAGTGATTTGTCAAGGATCATCTGTTTCAAAGATTCTTTGTCGTACATCGTTGTCCTTCTTTGTTGAAAAACGTTCATTTGTCATGACCGGTCAATCGGTCGCCGTCCAGGCCGGCTCTTGTTGGTATTCGCGGAAAAACAGAAAATCGATTTTCACACCAACAATACACATTTTCGCACGCAAATACAAGCCGACATAAATTCTTTAACTCTATTGTATCATATCCGAATTGCTTTGTCACCTATGCAAACGAATCTCAAAGAAGTTTTTATCCTGCCAAACGTTCATTCTTTCCGCTTCATACCTCGTTTACCTTGGAAAACGGGGCTTGACGGCTGATTTCACAGGGTATGTTCCCGTTTTTTTATTTCGCAAAGATCGTTTGAAAGAGAGTTTCCATACTCTGGGCAAAACATCGCATACTGAAACCAAGACCAAGAAACAAAACGGCCAAAACCAGCATGGAGTTAAGCCCAAAAGCAAGCGACATGACATTTAGTTGCGGTATCGCCCGGCCAAGAATGCCAATGACAAGAAAAACAGTCAAGGTCGCCGCCGTCACAGGAGCGGCGATTTTCACAACCAGTATCATACTCGTTGCCAGCAGAGAAACCAGCATATCGGCCACTTTTGGCGAAAAAACACTTTGTCCTGGTGCCAGTGTTTGAAATGAGTCAATAAAGCCGGTCAAAAACGATTCCATTCCTCCGAGCGAAATGAATAAGGCAACTCCGGCCAAAAAGAAAAATCGTGATAAAGTCGGTACGTTTTCGCCGGTCGCCGGATCGAACATGGTCGAAATTGAGAAACCGCCCAAACGACCGATGTAATCGCCTGCCATGTAAAGAGCCGCGAAAAAAAGGTACATTGCCGCCGAAAAGGTCAGACCAATCAAAAATTCAGCGGCTACGGCCACGGCCCCGACAAGCATGTTATCCGGCACACTCATGGGAGTGGACCAAAAAATTGAGGCAATAAGGAGCGAAAACGCAACCGCTCCGAAAAAACGAATCTGCTTCGGCAGCTCTTTTCCTCCGATTACGGGCATGAACAACAGCATTCCGGCAACCCGGGCAAAGATCAACAGAAAAAGAAATACCCGGGACAGCGTGAAAAAATCGGAATCGCTCATCGCTCTATCGCCGCGGAAGAAGTCGTAATCAATTGGGGCGTAAAGAGAATTTGCGAGCTGTTCCGCAAAACGGATATCTGCGGCGTCTGACCGATCTGCGACAATCCAATCAATTGGACCAAATGCTGATCGTCCTGAACTTCGATTCCATTATAACGCAAAATAACATCGCCGGCCTTCAGCCCTGCCCGGTCCGCCGGCGAACGCGGACTGACTTCGATAACGCGAGAACCTATCGCCCGATTCAGCCCGTAACGTGCCCGGGCATGCGAATCAAATTCAGGGTCAAGTTCCACTCCCATATACGGACGACGAAACACACCCTGAGTAATCAACTGGTCGGCCACCAGCAAGACATTATTGATTGGCTGCGCAAAAGCAACACCTTCACTCCCCCCCGAATTGG
>JAQVID010000419.1 GCA_028695865.1 Thermoguttaceae bacterium
GACAATGTAGAAATCTCGGGCAACAGTCAAGGCGGTGTTTTGGTCAGCGCCGTTACAGGCACGACCTCTTTCTTTCAGTGTACAATTGCCGGCAATACGAATTCCGGCAAGGCCGGAGGCGTATATATCGTAAACGGTCCATCCCAACTGGCGTTCAATAATACGATCCTTGCAAACAATCAAATAACGAATCCGGACGAAGGAATGGATTCTGATATTGACTGTGACACAGCAAGCGCATATACATTGAATTCCTGCCTCGTGGGAATTGATCCGCTTTTCGTCGCGTTCAATTCTTATACGGTGTGGAATTCGAATCTGTGGCAGTCGTGGAATCTTGCGCTGACAGGCACATCGTCTGCTGTCGATTCAGGAAACAGTGCCCTGGTGCCTTTGGATATGAATGTCGATTTGGGCAACATTCCGCGAATCGTTGGCTATTCGGTCGATATGGGCGCTCATGAGTATTTCCTTCCGATCGTCGCTTCCAGTGGCGAGCTTTCGGCAACGCAAGGTTGCTCGCTGTTGCTTGACGCGACGTTATATTGTTCGGGACTGCCCGGACTGGCACCAGGATTGACTTACGCCTGGGATTTAAACGGCGACGGCGTTGCCGATCGTTACGGCAAGCAAATATGGCTTTCACCGCCAGAGGTTATTTGGCACGGAGCAACGTTTAACGTTTCTTTGGTTGTACAATACGCCGATAATGCCGCAAGTAATCCATGTGTTATCAGAGTTGATGTACAAGAGATCGGATCGTCCGTGGAAACCATTCAGACGTCCCCCGCGGAATCATCCCCAATCGCAAAGTACACCATAAAAGCCTCGAATCCTGATCGTGAGCCTGTTGCAACCTGGATCATCGATTGGGGGGATAATACTCCATACACCACGGTTAAGCAAGTGATTCGATCGCTTACCGTGTGTCATTACTACGCGACCAGTGGCAACTTTACAGCCCGGGTACAGATGATCGACTTGAATCAAAACGGCAAAGATGTGTGGTACGCACTTGGTACAACAAGCATCGCGGCGACCAATCAAGCGGTTTCGGCAGTCGATTCGTTTTTGTCCGATGTGGATTTACTTGAGCCCCTTATTCCAGATGAACCGGAAGTACGAGACAAACAAGAAGTTGATTTTGGAACAGTGTCCGAATATATAACCGGAGAGGACCTGATTGACATATTGGCCCTGGAACAACAAAAGAAGGATCGCTCCATTTTTAAAAACGTTGAATGAAGCAAAAACGTGAGAAGCGAACCGGGAGCTTTGCTCCCCCTGCACGCAATGTACCGCAATACGTCTTATATCACTGCACGCGAGATGAAGTGCGGGATTTTTTAAACAAAAACCATACGATTTCGGCGATCGCATTACAGGGGTACGGCCTGACGGCCGAACCGGGTGCCTACCATACGGAAGCCCCTAACGGGGTTTTTCGAAGCAAGACGCGGAGTGAAAAGCAGAGTTGCCGATTGTAAAAACCGGGGGGGCTCTTTCGAAGCGTAAAGGTCGAACGCGGGAGCTTTTCTCCCGCGTTGCCTGCTGAACTTATTACGCAAGATATTTACAAGGCAACGCTTTCGCCGCCATTGACGGAGCCCATGGCCCCCCAAATGCCGTAATACGATTCACCAATCATATTCGAATAATTCATGCCCGGTGACACATTGGGGTCACCACAGTTAATCGTGTCGGAAATAAAGCGAACACTGCCGTCCGCCATGCCGACATTGACCCCGCCTGGATGCAGTGAACTGAGTGTCAGTGAACTTGCGCTTAGACCCGCCGAGGCTGGCGAACAATGAGGCGCATTGGGAGGCATGGCGCAAGTAAAACCGGTCACTGAAGCGTACCCTGTCGCGTAACCACGCCCCGGCATCACATACCATTGCAACAAGCGAGGAGAGGGTGACTCGACAGAAGGGCCATATTTTCCCTTGTGAAGGTTACTGTCTTCCGGGTCGCGGGCCAGGCCAAGACATGCTGAAAGCTTGGTTGAATAGCCGAAACCAGTGAGTTGACCAACGCCACCACGAATAGGATTTTGTACATCATCCCAACGGTAGGCAATCATTTCGCCGATCATGGCCGTATTACTGGTTCCGTCGAGAATTCCTTCCAGAGCTAACGCGGTTACATCACCACGGCGAAAAACTCCCCGGGGGCAGTCTACCTGATATGGAGTGTAAAACGAGTCACCCAGACATCCATGGTAACTTGTAATTCCAGCCCATTCGTATGAAACGTTACGAATGAGCCTGTCATTCTGCAACGATTCATCAGGACACAAATAAGGCGAAATGGATTGTGCCACCGCATCGTTAAAACCCGGTGAAAGACAGTATTCAAAACTTGTTGCGGTATTAAAATTGCGCATCATGTACGTGTAGAGCGACATCTGCTCCACAAAGGGGAGCGAAACGGCCAGAAAACCTAGAAAGTGCTTGCGGCATGTGTACCTGTCTGCAGGCGACCAGCCTACAAATGGAGCCTGAAGCCCCAAAGAGCGTTGAGTCATGCTGTTGGGCAGGTACCCATACGTGTCTTGATGATTGTGCTGCGCAAGCGCGAGTTGTTTCACGTTGTTGGCGCACTGCATGCGTCGGGCCGACTCACGCGCGGCCTGAACCGCCGGGAGCAGCAACGCAATCAAAATTCCAATGATCGCAATGACGACCAAAAGTTCCACAAGAGTAAACGCAATGGTCTTGAAAGCACCATCGAACTTCGAACCATCGAAAGAGGCTTGACTACCCCCCTTTCCTAATCTGACAAACACTTTTTTCATCGACATTCTCCTTGTGTGAACAATAATACAACAACAATTATATCGTACACAATTAATGACAAAATCAACCAGTTTTTTTTGAAAACCTTATCTTATAATAACCAAAAAAGGAAAAAAGGTCAATAACTTTGGATAAAGTTTTGAAACAAAAGACGCCAAAAAGGGAACTTTTACGGTAGTCTTTTTGAGAATTGACGTTATAATAGAGAAAATGGGGTAAGATCAGGGCGTGCACTCCTTGAGATGTTCCACAAATAATTTAAAATCGCGATAACAAAATCACATCACACCATTACGATAGGACAGATTGGATATAGACAATGGAAAAGCGTTTGTGCTTTGCATTAAACACGCTCGGGGCGTTTCTCCCGGCCAACTGGAATCGCATGTTGACCCAATCGCGGGAACCGTCCGATTCTGATTCGCAGCAACCAAAAATTTCAGAAGACCTTTATAATCGAATTCCTGACGAATTTAAGTCGCAAGGAAACGAGCCGGATCATGATCCGAATGACGACGATAAGGACGACAAGGAAGATAAGAAAGATAAGGACGGAGCAGACAAAGCTCAATCCGGCGGGGATCACGGTGATGATCGGCCTGAAGGTCCCCGTGTTATAATCAAAAATCATGATGATCCTTCATACCGGCAGGACGAAGGAGACGAAATTCCGCGGCTGCCTGTTCGGGGCTCTTTTGGTTTTGCTCCGCTTTTGGTACTGTTGGCGATAGGTCTGATATTTTACGCGATATTCAACGCCTTCAACGTTTCGCAGTATACCGAAATCTCGTGGACCGGTTTCAATCATATACTGAATAACATTGAAAAGACCCGCGAGATTCCGCCCGCCGGACGCTCGGCACAGCAAATGACAGAAGCGTATCCTTATTTTGACCCGATCGAATCGGTCAATTTACGGGGTAATGTTCTGACGGGAGTTCTGCGAGCTCCCTTGGAATTGGCCGATCTTCCGAAGACACTCCCGGATGGCGACAAGCTTTTCAAGCAGCTTTTGGCCAAATACACCAAGAGTCTCAAAGCGGAAGAGCGTGAACGAATCTCGCAATTCAGTTTTGAAAATCTTTGGGGCAAGCAATATTTTCCGAAGAAAAAAGGGCAAAAAACGGACGAGGCTTACGAAATACTCTATCTTCAAACGAAAAAGCCGACGGACACGGGCATTGTCGTGACGCGTCGTTTTTCGTGCGAAGTTCCGACACTTGCCTTTTCCGACCAAGGTGTTGATGAGCGAATCAGGAAATACGCCAATTCATATACATCGACGACGCCGACGGACAACACGGGCATTTTTATGTTCATCTTTCTGGCGACCTCGGTGCTTTTGTTTTGGTTCCTTTACCGGACGATGAGACGAACGAATGAGCA
>JAQVID010000420.1 GCA_028695865.1 Thermoguttaceae bacterium
CGCTTGACACAAATGGGCCCAAAGTCGGACGTTTGCCGGAGTCAATCGGCAAGCTAATCGCCGAACACCTTTCAGACCTGTTTCTGCCCCGTCGAAAAAGGCCATGTGTTCTGTGACTAACGGGCGAACCATTTCGAAAACACGAACCGGAGCTTTCATTCGGCGAAGAAATGATTCGGCCAGGTCCCCGCCCGCGGGAGCGTGTCCGTGCGAATGAATCAATCCGTCTTCGCCAAGAAACGACGTTTCCGGTTTACCAACGTCGTGCAATAAAGCGGCGAACATGAGAGCAATTTGCTCTTCCTGGGTAAAAGGCTCGTCACTGTCGTTTGCCTGACGAATCAGTTCACCCATTGCGTCGCAGACCATTTTGGTATGTTCCCAGGCATCGCCTTCGGAATGCCATTGCGGAGATTGCTCGCAGCCGACCAGAGCTTGAAGTTCAGGAAAGGCGGCAATCCAACCGGTTTGAAGCAAGACGTTCAGGCCGAACGAAGGATACAACCCTTTTGTTGCCCATTTCTCCCATTCCATGTAAATCCGCTCTTCGGACAGCGTTGGGAATTCGCAGAAAACATCGCGACACCAAGTGATTGTTTGGTCGTCCATCGTAAAGCCAAATCGCGAGGCAAATTGCATTCCGCGAAGTACCCGAAGCGGATCGTCTTTAAACGCGATACTGGTTGCCCGAAGAATTTTACGCTTTATATCGTCGGCCCCATGATAGGGATCGACCAGGCTTCCGTCTTGACGCATGCCAATCGCGTTGATTGTAAAGTCGCGTCGGGCAAACGCGGTCATCGGGTCCAAGGATAAATCGGGCTGGACCTCAAACCCTTTGTGTCCCACTCCTTGTTTGGATTCTCTTCGGGGAAGGGCGACATCGATTTCGTTGTCTACTTTAAGAACCCCAAAGCTCTGTCCTACGAGATTGGCTCGAAAACAGGGTTGGAGAATCTCCAGAATACGGGCATAATCCAGACCGTACACCTCAAGATCGACGTCTTTGGACGGCAGTCCCAAGATGTGGTCACGAACATACCCCCCCACGACGAGCACTTCGCTTGCGCCTCCTTGAGTGAGAAGCGACATGATCAAATTGACTTTGGACGAAAACATGTTTTACGTTCCTTTAATGGAAATATGCTGTGTACTTGATTATCAAGACATAAATAAATAAGTCATGAGGCACCGATGCCGTTTGCGTATTTTTCATGGTTTGCTGTTCATTGCGCTTTTGTCGACGAAGCCGTAACAGATACGAAGTTGGCATCTTGCGATAAAATATCAGAGTTTGACATAACATCCTTGCCAAACTCCCTACCTTGGATTATACTATGTACATGGCGTTCAAGCAAGGCTACACCAATGATTATGCCGGTTTTACTTGATTTTTCGTGTTACGCGGCCTGCCTCTCCCGTTTTCTAAAGGCAAACGGGTGAGTGAATCACCGAAAATTGAAGTATCGGTAGTGTAAATAACAATCCGTAATTTTATTGGAATATTATATGTCCCCTCGCGGTAGAAAAGACGACGATTTATTCAATGATTCCTCCATGTCCTTTGGAGACCACCTCATGGAGCTCAGACGCTGCCTCGTGATTGCCATATTCTGGCTGGTCGGCGGTTTCATTATTGCGCTTATTCCATTGGGGCCGTATCCATCGTTGAGTACCACGGCGGTGGGGTATATTCAACAGCCGCTTAAGCGAGCCCTGGAAACGTTTTATATCAATCAGTCAACGGAAAAACTATCGAAACAGGTCAAAACGCTGAAGGAATTTGGCTATTCCGACGAGTTGGCAAGTTATCCCAGGAAATATAATATGACGCCGCGTCAGTTCTGGGTTTTTCCGGAAGATATTGACAAAGCCCGGGCACTCCCCAACGTAACGATCTTGCCGGGTCATCCCGGAGTGAACAGTGGTTCCCCGGCAGTGTCCGGGAACGTGACCGAATCGGGTGCATCGGGGCAAACGTCGTCCGGGCCAGCGTCGCAAGGTACGAACAACACGGCTGTAAAGCCTAATGTCGATCCGTCGAAGCCCGTTCTTGTGGTACTTTGGGAAAAATTGGATGATGATCAACGTACACGAACCAAAGCGTTGAATATGCCGGAAACGTTTGTGATTTTTATCAAAGCGGCGGTCATTATCGGTATTGTCATAGGCAGTCCGGGAATTTTTTACAGTTTTTGGTCTTTCGTGGGAGCCGGACTTTATGCCCATGAAAAACGGGTGGTTTACCGGTTTTTGCCATTGAGTTTGGCCCTTTTCATCGGTGGATTCTGTCTGGCGTTCTTTGTTGTTTTCCAGATGGTCCTGGCCTTTTTACTTCGATTTAACGCCGGAATGAATATTGACCCGGACCCGCGTATTTCGGAGTGGCTCAATTTCGCGCTCATCCTGCCTGTTGGGTTTGGAATCGTATTCCAGTTGCCGCTGGTCATGTTTGCTCTGAACCGCTTGCGTATTTTCTCGGTCAAAGATTATATGGCCCGGTGGAAAATCTCCATTCTCGTCATATCCGTTCTGTCCATGATCTTTACGCCGCCGGATCCATGGAGCATGGTTTGTATGATGGTACCGCTGATCGGGTTGTATTTTACCGGCGTTTTTCTCTGCTGGCTCTTTCCTGTGCCGCCGAGTGAATTCGACGACGCAGACGAGGAACCGGTCGTCGCCGAATCGTAAACGGAAGTGAACCGCCCCCTTTTGCAAGGCGTGTTTCTTCATATAATTATAATATTGGGAACGTTAAAAATAAAAGTTAAAAATATTGGAAGGAAACAGACGTCAAGTCCTCACCCAGGATTTTGCGTCTTCCTCATGTAAATTTTTAGATATAATCTTTTGTTGATTTGTCAGGAGGTTTCGTCAATGGACATCGATTTTTCCCCGAAAAGCAATTATCTCGTCGGTATTGACTCCGATGGCTGCGCGTTCGATACGATGGAATTGAAACATAAAGAATGTTTCTGCCCCAACACAATTCATTATTGGGGGCTTAAGAGTATCAGTAAGTATGCTCGTGAAGCTGTTGAGTTTGTCAATCTTTATTCGAAGAGTCGGGGAGTCAATCGTTTTCCGGCCTTGATTGAAGTCTTTCAATGGCTTCAAAAGCGTCCTGAAGTTAAAGCACGCGGCGTCAAGATCGATATTCCGCAAGAGGTGGTCGATTGGATGAACAAAGAGACCAAACTCGGTAATATTACGCTTAAAGAGGTCGTTGATCGAACACATGATCCGGTTTTGACCCATGCGCTGGAGTGGTCCATTGCCGTGAACGAAACGATTGATCGGATCGTCGGCGAAGGTGTTCCTCCATTCCCGCTTGTTCGTGAGAGTCTGGAAAAATTCCAGGGAAAAGCCGATGTGCTTGTCGTTTCCGCGACTCCGCAAGCAGCCCTCGTCAAAGAGTGGGATAACCAGGGTCTGCTTCCGCTCGTCCAGGCGATTTGTGGTCAAGAGGTCGGAACGAAGAAGGAATCGCTCCGCTGGTCCGCGAAGTATCCTGCCAATCATACTCTTATGATCGGTGATGCCCCCGGCGACTACAAGGCCGCCTGTGCCAATAACGCTCTTTTCTTCCCGATTAACCCGGGTGCCGAAGAAAAGAGTTGGGAACGTTTCTATAACGAAGGAATCGACCGCTTTTTGAGCGACGCTTTTGCCGGTGCTTATCAGCAGGAACTGCTCGACGATTTCGATTCCCACTTGCCTACGCTTCCGCCGTGGAAGGTGGAAGACTGATCCCGGGCCGACCTCCTTTCAAGAAAGGCGGATACCATGAAATGCCCGTTTTGCCGAGGAAAGAATGATCGTGTGGTCGATACACGCGCCAGTGACGACGGATTTGTTGTTCGTCGTCGAAGGCTGTGTCTTTCCTGCCTGAAAAAATTTACGACGTATGAGCGAATCGAAGTAACAAACGTTCGCGTAATCAAGCGGGATGGTACCCGTGTTCCTTTTGATCGCGCCAAATTGCGACAGGGAATCGAACGGGCGTGCTGGAAGCGTCCCATTAGCGAAGGCCAGATTTCCGCGCTTCTGGCCGAACTCGAAACACGAATGGAAAGCGAAGCCGAAACTGAAGTACGCACTGAATAAATTGGTGAGCAGGTCATGCAACTTCTTCGGAATCTGGATGAAGTTGCTTACGTTCGTTTTGCAA
>JAQVID010000421.1 GCA_028695865.1 Thermoguttaceae bacterium
ATGAAAAGTGACATTGAAGTGCAAACGATTGAAGCAGATTCCGGGAACGAAAAGAAGGTGGAAGCAAAGAGAACGGAAACACCGCCCCTTGTCGATCAGACTTCTGCGAAACCTGAACTGCCGGTTATTGAAGCGGCCAAAATTGAACAGCCCAAGGTGGTCGAAGCGATCAAATTCGATACCGACGCGGCGGTAAAGGATTATCGAAACAAGCTGGTTCAGGAGCGGAATCGTATTACCGCGATTGAAGCTGTCGGCAAAGGGAAACTTCCCGATCTGGAAGCGACGGCGATTGCCGACGGCTGGTCGCCGGAGCAGTTCGAACTTGCGTTTTTACGCAAGAACAGACCAGAAGTTCCTGCGATTCAGACCTCCAAGCCGACCTTGAACAATCATGTTTTGGAAGCTGTGGCATTGGGCGCGTCCGGGATACCGACAAATTATCTTGAGACGAAGTACGACGCGCCGACAATGGAAGCGAGTGAAAAGCTTCGGGGCATTGGACTTCAGGAGTTTTGCGAGATCGCCTGCCAAATGCCACTTCCCAGATTTCGTCGGGACGCTCACGGCTGGCTGGAGGCCGCGTTTTCGACTGCCGCTCTGCCGGGCATTTTATCGAATATTGCGAATAAGATGTTGCTCGAAGGCTACAACTATGTCGAAGACGCGTGGCGTCAGATCTGTAAGGTTGCATCTGTAACCGACTTTAAGCAGCATAGCCGATACCGAATGAACGGTTCTTTTCGTTTTGAGAAAGTTGGGCCGGGCGGCGAGCTGAAGCACGGTCAGATCGACGAGCAGGTCTACAGTCAGAAAGCGGAAACCCACGGAATCATGTTCGCACTCACGAGGCAGATGATCATCGACGACGATCTCGGCGCGCTGACCGACATTCCGCGTCAGATCGGTATTGGAGCGGCGGAGGCCATTGCGGATGCTGTCTGGACACTTCTTCTCAGTAACCCGATTCAACGGGATAGCAAGACGTTTTTCCATAACACACATAGTAATCTTCTGACCGGTGAGAATACGAACCTGTCGATTGATTCTTTGACGGCGGCGGAGATCAAATTCGGGGAGCAGACCAAACCCAATGGCCGTCCTTTGGGGGCAACGCCGTCCATTCTCCTGGTACCGACCGCACTCAAGGTGATTGCGGAACTGCTTATGAAGTCGACGACGATCAATGAAATGACTAATACACCGAAACCGGACGCGAACCCGCATGTTGGTAAGTACAATATTGTCAGTTCCACGTATCTTGGAAATGGTTCGTTTGACGGCGCGTCCAGTAAAGCTTGGTATTTGCTTGCCGATCCCAACAGACTTCCCGCCTTGGAGGTTGCGTTTTTAGGTGGTATGGACAGACCTACGATTGAGCGGGCCGACGCAGACTTTAACACATTAGGCGTCCAGTTTCGTGGCTATATTGATTTCGGTGTACGCGAACAGGACCATCGGGCGATCCTTAAAATCAAGGGCGAAGCTTAGTTTTTATTTTTCTCACGCAAAGCCGCGAAGACGCAAAGAGGAAAAGAACATGTTGTTTTATATTTCTCTTTTGAAAGCAACCAAAAAGCATAACGTAATCAATGGCGTGGTAACGCCCTTGGCGACTTAGCGGCTTTGCGTGACCCAATTTTATAGAAAGAGGTTTTTACATGGAAGCAAGATTTATTCATGACGGTCGTTCGATTCAATTTGTTCCGACTGTTGATATTCCCGCCGGAACGGTGGTTGTTTTTAACAATTTGATTGGCGTAACCAAGGTCGATCTTCCGGCAGGGAGTATTGGTGTTCTCGCGCTCGACGGTGTGTATCAATTCGCGAAAGGAGCGGAGGCGTTTTCGACTGGTCATTTTGCATTTTGGGACGCGGCGAATAAAAAGGTAACCGCAGTCGCCACAGGCAACGTTTATCTGGGCCGGGTCGTTAGCGATGCCCTGGCGGAGAACGAAACGGTTGAAGTCCGACTCGAACCGATCACTGCGTAAATAAGGGAATATATGGATAACGGATCAACCCTCACGGGAAGTCTGGCGATCAAAAAACGTGCGGACGATACCGGAGGAGATCTTTCGGTGGACGGGACGCTTTATGTGAACCGCAATGGTGAAAAGGTGAATATCCTTTCGCTTGGCGGTTCCACTGTCTCCCATATCCAACAGCAAACGGAAGAGTCCGCCCTCTGGCAGATCGACCACTCGTTAATGACCAAATTCCCGAACGTTAAAATCTTTATCGACGGGCAGGAAGTTTTTGCCCGTATTCTTTACGAAAAGGCAACCGATACACATATTGACATTTGTTTTGCCATTCCCTGTGTCGGTTATGCCATTCTCACCACTTAAATTAAGGAGCTTTTATGCCCACTGTTGAACCTGAATTGATATATCTTTCCGACATACTTCTTCCCCGTGATCCGCAAAAGGGACTACACGCGGTGACGAAACAGTATGTCGATAACCAATTGACGACCGTTGCGACCTTGACTCATACTCATGCCGTTGCGGATGTTACCGGACTTGGAACAGCGGCCACGATTAACACAGGAACCGCTGAAGGAACCATTCCGATACTCGGCGTGAATGGCAAACTGGCGACCACGGTCTTGCCTGCATTGGCGATTACCAATACGTTTGTCGTGGCAACACAGGCGGCCATGCTTGCGCTTTCCGCTGAGGAAGGTGATATTGCGGTTCGAACCGACTTGAGTAAATCGTTCATTCTTGCTGGTGACGATCCAACAGCTCTTGCGAACTGGCAGGAACTGCTAACGCCGACCGACGCGGTCTCTTCGGTAAACGGTCAAACGGGAGCTGTTTCGATCACCATTGCTGAACTTGGTGCGGCTGCGGCAAGTCATGATCACTCTGAATTGTATATTCCGCTTACGATTCTTGGTATGCCGGGCGGTGTTGCCGAACTCAATAACTCGGGACAGATTGCCTTCGAAAATCTGCCGACCGAAAGTGTTCTCACCGATTCGTCGAGTTTAATTCCGTCGAGTTCGGCTGTGTATTCCGTCATTTCGAATCACACATCCGCAACAAATGTACACAGCGCAACGGCAACGCCGACGGCTAATCGAATCGCCATGTACAGTGCCGATGGATTGCTCTCGTCCGGAACGCCGACTTCTGATACAAACGTTGCCACCAAAGGTTATGTGGATAATACGATTTCCGCAAGGCAGTATCGCACCACTTTTGCAGGCGATGGAACGAGTACCGAGTTCGAGGTCACTCATAATCTGAACACGTCCGAAGTTGAGGTCCTTGTCTATCGTCAACTGGTAATCGAAACGGTTGGTAATTACGCGAATTACGTTATTTCCGGATCGGTCGAAATGGACAATTCCAGTACTGCCAAAGCAACGGTAACACTTCCGTCCGGAACGGTCGTTGTGGTTAATCTCGACTATGATAATCAGGATGACGGAAATGGAACCTCTTGGCGGGAATGGACAGGAACGGCCAATAATGTTAGCGATTCCACATACGATACGGTCACGTTCTCCTGTCGAACGGACGGTGTTTTTTCGCCACCGTTTGGCCCGAACGATTCGCCGCATGATATTGTGTGTACACTGTCGAATTCGAATTCGCCCAAGACGGAACCGGTTCACGTTGCCTGGTCGATTCAGTCGAATAATGTAATTCGGCTTTCGTTCGCGACGGCTCCCAATACAGCGGCCAGCGGCAACAGCTTTGTTGTTGTGGTTCGGAAATGAGCGATCTTTTAGCGATTGAAAGTTACGACCTTCTTTCAATCGGCAGGAACGATTCTTTACACATATTAGATCTTAATATCGCGGGAGCCGTCGTCGGGAGCGGTTCCCTGGAAACTTATTGCAAGCGTCTTGTGAAAACCGGTACTCTTGCCGAAACCGTTTCGCTTGTCTGCTTGACAGAAAATCTTCTTATTCCTGAATTTCATCTTGTGGAAGAAATATTTCGGAACGATCCCGACCTTCTTTTCTTATTACCGATTGCATTGGAAGTTCCTGCCGTCTTGAAAGAACATTGATAGTTTTATTAACTCACGCAAAGCCGCGAAGTCGCAAAGATTCGATATGATCTTTCCACCTTGGAGGTTTGGCGGCTTGGCATGATACAACACAAAGGAGTTTTATTTATGAACGCGCAGTTTTTGCATGATGGGAATACCATC
>JAQVID010000422.1 GCA_028695865.1 Thermoguttaceae bacterium
GAATGAATCGAATCTTGTGCGTACCGTCAATCACGACCGTTTCACCGGGCTTCACGCCGCTGAAAAGCGACTGAAAACCTTCGGCCGAAGTCGCCGGTTCCACTTGTCGCTTCTCAATAATATTGTCCTTGCCGACGACGTACACCGAATGTCGGCGACCATCAAACATGACTGCCGATTCACGTACTGCCGGAAGTTTCGTATCTTCGCTCTTATCGAGATAAACCGTAGCGACACCGCCGGGATTCAAAAACTCTTGAGCGTTCGGAAACGTTGCCCATATATTTATGGTGTTCGTCGTCGATACCATTTTATTATCAATGAACGAAATGGTACCCGGTTCCGCATACATCTTGCCATTGGCAAGCTCAATACGAAGAGTCGCTGTTTTCTTTAAAGCATCAATATTACCGAACATGGACGTAAAGTCTTTTTCCGACATGGAAAAGCGAAGGTAAATGGGGTCCATCTGAATGATCGTAACCAGCGTACCACTTTGCGGCGTAACATAGTTGCCAATTGTGCGATTTACGCGGCCTGCCCGACCGGTAATCATGGCGCGAATCGTTGTGTGTTCCAGATCATCCTGCGCCAGTTTCAGATCGGCTTTCGCGGCGTCCAAACCAGCCTTCGCGGCAAGCTCTTCCGCCTTAACCGCGGCCATTTCCGCCACTTGAACATCCAAAACGCTCTTGATATTTTCTACAGTGTCTTTGGTCACCAGGTTACCACCCTGCTCGTACAATTCCTTGTTACGATTATAGTTATTCTGTGCGTAAAGGAGTCTTGCTTCAACCTGTTTGAGTTTGGCACCGGTCGTGGCGATTTGAGCTTCGCACGAAACGACTTTGGCAACGGCCGCTTCGTAGGCCGCTTCATAACGAATCTTTTCCATCTCGAAAAGAACGGTATCCGGCTTGACCGAATTACCTTCTTTGAACGATTGTTTTTCGATATAACCGGTTACCCGGGACACCACATCGACTTCCTGAATCGGTTCGAATGCGCCGACATATTTCCGTCGCGTGACCTGGGGACGCTCCTCGACTTTGCCTACCAGAACCATGGGCAACGATGGATCGCCCTGTTCTGACGATGGACGCGACTGCTCGCCCGTCTTGGCCTTGTCTTTTGTTCCTTCAGCTTGAATACGCGGAAAATGACCGCTTTCCGGAAGAAACTCCGGCAGAAAAACGAATAAGCAAGTTCCGATCAGCAAAACCCCAGCACCGACTAACAAGAGGGTATTACGTCTCATGTTTCCTCCTTTTTGATTGTCTTACAAGACATATCACATTCGGTAAATAATAGTTGTCAATTGTTAATTATTATAGGCCCCAGGTCAAGAAATTCAAGTGGGGGCACTCTATTCAGTATTGCCTCTTGCTTTTTCTGGCAGTCTGTGTTAATATGGTTTGTGTTAATATGGTTTGTGTTAATATGGTTTGTGTTAATATGGTTTGTGTTAATATGGTTTGTGAGATATTGGGCGGCTACTGCTCATATATATCATGCATATATTAGATTCTGTTTACATTATCACAATGTCAAACATTTCGCAAGAGGAAAATTTGTTCGTAATAAAAAGGAGACAGGCTGTGAGAAAAATGTTTGTTGAATCGGAAGGGAAGGGCAAAAATTGCCTTGGGGGCCTTGTTCGTCATGCCCACGCTTTTACTTTGGTTGAACTTTTGGTCGTGATTGCGATCATCGGAATTTTAATTGCGCTGCTTTTGCCGGCGGTTCAGGCGGCTCGTGAAGCGGCCCGGCGCATGGAATGTACGAACAAACTTAAACAAATTGCGCTTGCACAACACAATCATCAGGACACGTTTGGCTACATCCCCAATTTTCTTGTTCAGCGGTCGCTTGGTATTACACAGTACATCGCGTGGCAACCCACTGACATGGTAACGTGCCGGCGAACCTTCACGGGATTTCTTGTCGTGACGCTCCCCTATGTGGAACAAGTCGCGGTTTATGACAAAATTAAATCGAAACTCGATACAGCCTCACCGGAGTATTGTTTAACCCCAGGTGTTGATGATGGAATGGCGCAAAAAATTTCGACGTACATGTGTCCCTCAGAAAACGCGGGGGCCAGCATCGATATTCTTGGCGGTTATCAGCGTGGTGGTTTGACTTCATATCATGGTTCTCTGGGCGATTATATGTGCATGAACTCCACCGGGGATGCTCCTCGCGCCCCTTATCGACGAGGTGATGTAGCAACTCTCACACTGGAAAACATCCTTGATGGAACCAGTAACACTGTTCTTCTATCCGAAATGATCGTTCACCACTTCACGGAAAAGAATCCCGTTCATGGAGGCCTGGGCTATTCAAAAGGACTGAATAGTTACAGTAACTTGACGAAATGTATGGGAATTAGCCGGGACTCTGACGAAGACAGTCTTTTTAACGATCCTTTTGCGCCTTATGGTACTGGAGCTTCGCAGCAGTGGTACAACTGTCCGGGCCGTGGATACGCAACCGGTTACGCCACCGTGACCGGGTTTCTTACCGCCATGCCTCCCAACGCGTTTCATTGTACGTACGATAAAGTCAATTCGGACGTGACTACAGGAACGGCAAGCAGTTATCACCGGGGGGGTGTTAATGCCGCCATGGCTGATGGTTCAGTTCGCTTTGTTTCCGACACAATCAATACGGGAAATCCGAGTCAATCAATCTCAAAGAACTTCTCCGAAGCGATTGGCGAATCTCCCTGGGGCATTTGGGGCGCAATGGGCTCGGCCAACGGCGGTGAATCGGTCGCATTATAAAACTGCTTAAACAAAGCACTTGCGTCAATACAAGAGCGTCTCTTTTTTCGTGAATGACGAAGCCTGACCAAATATTTATTCCGGTCAGGCTTTTTTGTCCATTCTATTCGTGCCCGAACCAGGTGAACGGATAGAGGGCAAACCAGCGATTCCCCTTCCCTCCGGCAGCACGAACCGTAAGCTTCTGCGGCTGATTGATCTTGACCAACTCTTTGGGAACAGTCAATCGATAGAGACCTTTCACGGCATACCACCCTTCCCGGGCGACCTCCAATTCCAGTACTGTTTTGCCGTCTTTGCTTTTCCAAACACAAGGCTTTCCTTTGGCGGGCAGGTCGAAATCAAGGAGTACGCGGCCATTGAGTTCGAGTTTGAACACCCCGGACGCGGGAAAACGAAGATCACCCAGTGCCCCTCCCCACGCGATGGAAACGGTCGAAGTTTTTGCCAGGTCGGGAGCGACGACGGCGGTTTCCCAAGAGAGTACTTCGCCTTCCTTCTGAAGACAATTGACAACTTGCTGCTGGATATCAGCCCAACCGAAATTCGGAAGCAGGGCAAACGTCGCAACCGGTTTGGTCAGCCGGGCAAAACCGCAAACGCAACCGTCAGGCACATTCGAAAGCGGGACCGCAACGTGTGTTTGAGCAGTCGGTTTAAATTGACTGCTTCGGACATAATTCAGAATATTATCAAGCAGACACCGGGCTTCCGGCAAGTCCTGAAGAAGATCAAGACCATACAAAGCCAACACGTTTGACGAATCGACGCGAGCTTCTCCGATGTAGAGGAAGAACGTATTGATTCCTTCCCCCAGCGCCAGAGGAACAAGAGCACCGAGCGAAGTTCCTGCGCGAAGGTCGGCCGCTCCATGTTTTACCAAGCGAAACCACAGTTCATTCATCCAGGACTCCAGAGGGAAATGACCGAATACCGGGCTCTTTTCGAAAGCGATACCGGTTTGTGTTCCCAAATTCCACCAGCCAAGTTTTTCGTTTGTCTCTTGAGTCGTTGCTCCCAGAACGAGAAGCCGGCAGCCTTTTCTGATTCCTTCATACATAACATCTTCATCGGCAAGACAAATTAACACATCACTTGCCTTGAGACTTTTGGAATCATACGCAGAAACCCCGTCGAATCGTTCTTTGAACCAGGGAAAGAGAATCGGACTGACGACTACGCCCTTGAGCGATTGCCGCTGCACGCGTGGAAAAATCCAAAAATCGCGACGCGTTTCAACATTCGTTCCGGCAAGCACGGCCCGAAGAGTTGCTTTTGTCGGCTTACCTGAATCCGGGAAAGCCATGGTCGCGTTAGCCACCGGGCCGACGAACCCCGGCTCAATTCGTTTGACCGGAGTCCGTCCGGAAAGAAGTGTTCGGTCAC
>JAQVID010000423.1 GCA_028695865.1 Thermoguttaceae bacterium
CGTTCCCTCTTCATTTCGCATATTGACGGTAATTTGGTTTTTGTGCAAGTCGATTGCCAAGTAATTCATTTTGGACCTCCGTAATGTTAAAGTTAATGATTTTTATTTATTTCACCTATTTTAACTTGCGAGGTCCTTTTTAAAACCGGGGACTAATCTTTCTGTATATCATTTTTTTAATTTTCCGAATAATGGGGCGAAATACGATTTTCGGGCGAAGGGGATACGTTGATCAAACCTATCCGGCTCATATCGCGCCCGGATATTTTTTCAATCCACGTTCGCAACCTGGCCGGAGTGGGAATCGAATCGTCGGTCGTCGGAGTGGACTGTATTGTCTGCCAGGAGTTGCCAACGAATTGATCCCAAAGGTTTCCGTTGGTTTGAAATTTTTCGCAATTGATCATTCGATTGTAAAAGATGAAATTGCGATTGATGTATTTCTCAAGGTCTTCGTCTACAAAAGGATAAACCTTTTTCTCAAGGTAATTGCTGACATTGGTTCCGAAATGTCCATGTATGAAATTACGCAAATACCGGTCTGTCGTCCAAGGACCAAAGCTGAACGCTTTTTTGCAACATACAAAAAGATTCCCCTGGCAAAGATTGTCCTTTCCGCCGTGAATTTGAATTCCCCCAAACTGCCCGCCGCTCGACCGATAAAAAATATTGTCGGTCATTACGACTCCGGAGATCGAATCGTCGAGCCGAATGCCGGCCTGACCACACAACGCAAGACTGGAACCGATATGGTGCCAGAAATTCTTTTCAATCACGATTCCGCGATACATAGGGTCGCAGTAGATGTCGATGCCACTTTGATCGCTGTACTCGTAAACCACACTGTGGACCTCGTTTCGGGCACAGTATTGATCGTTCCCATCCATGCGAAAAGCGTGGTGCGGCGAGTCGTATATTAAATTATTGGTTGCCGTCATACCACATCCGGTGGTCTGTATCGCAGCCGCATAGGCGCGATCCACCTGACAGAAAGAAGCAATTTCCGTATTGTGTACCGTCAAGCCGGACGGAGTAAGCGAAGCCCTGTTACCTCCGGTCAGTCGAACCCCGCAGCCCCCCAGCTTTTTGAGTCGACAGGAGTAGACACCGCTCCAGCTACAGTTTTTCATGACAACGGCGTGAACGCCCATTTCTTCGATCCGACATTGACTCAAATAGCAGTCGACACAATTTTCCGCCCAAAAAGCCGTTGTTCGACACCCTGTAAAAGTCAGACCAGAAAAGAGACAATTCGAAACGCGTGACAGTCGAACGAACGGACCATTGAAGACCGCCATTTCAACTTTTGCTTTTTTCTCCGCCACACCCGCGTTTTCTCCAGCCGATGAACGGGCGTTCTGTTCCTGCTGCGGAGGATAGAGATACAGGAGCCCGGCCGCGCGATCAATATAGAATTCGCCCGCACGATCAAGTTCTTCCAATATATTCCTGAAATAATAATGATACCGCCCTGAAATATCATGATAATCGACCTGGATCAGTTTCTTTTCACGGTCGATTTGAAGTACTTTTCGGGTATCCCCGGCCCATTCCGCCTGAAACAGGCCATTGATCCAGATATCGGTTTCGGCGACCTTTTCGGAAAGTTTCCAACGATTCGGTCGATCAAACTGATAATGGAATGTATCGGAATCGGATCTCTTATGGCGTCCCTGGAGCACGGCATGGGGCCCCGGTACCACTTCACCGAAAGACAGAAGTTTTTCATTTTCATTGGGCCAACGGGCAAGCGTCTGCGGACAATCGTTCACATAAACGTCGGTCCAGGGAGGCATGACGTCGCTAACAGGATAACCACGATTGGTCACGGCCCCGAAATCAGTCACCCCGTTTTTGCGAAGATCGCACACAACAATGTGATTTCGAACTGTTTCGTCGAAACGCTGAAGAACGTCGGGATCGGTAACGGGCTGGAAGTTGTCAAGGGTTTTCTTACCCGTAAATACAGGAGCAGCCCCCGGCGCCGCCTGCACAATGATCGAACCGAATTTCGTTGAATCACCCGTGTTTTCTATCGTCGCCGTTTTATCGCAATAGTAGACGCCGTCGGAAACGACGACCGATACCGCTTGCCCACGACCGGACAAGTTTCGCGCCGCATCAAGCGCAGCCGACAAGGTCGCAAGCGGCTTGTCCCGCGTTCCTTCGTTTGTATCCGAACCGTTCGGCGACAGGAATATTTCGGCCCGCGACGAAACAGCCAGCAGAGCGCTGAAGCGTTTTCCAGATTGCGTTTCGAGCTTTTGTGCCCGGTCCGTCATTTCTGTTTTGAGCCGTTCGACTTTGCGACGAAGTTTCATCGGTTCGGGAAACTTTTTTTCCAGGTCGGCCAAAAGCGACCCGGCCTGTTCGTTCCCGCAAAGTTGAGCCACCGAAGCCAATGCATCGGTTACAGAATAAAGTTCGCTTACAAATGGATGGTAAAGATCGTTTTTTTCCGCAGAAGGCAATGTCGCCTTGAGCATCTTTTCCGCGTTTTGCTTCAGGAGGGGAAAGAGTTGGGACGCGTTTTCCCGTCCGCCGGCAAGCCAAAGCCTTTTCCAATATTCGTTTGATATTTGCGCCGGCAGGTCTGGAATCTCTTTCGCCTTCTGGAGCAGTCTGGTGAAAAGGTCCGGTGGCGTATCCATGTTGACCACCGCGAACAATGGGTGATATTGGGCAAAAAGAGACAGGCTTTCCTTCTCCAAAGCCGGATGTTTTTGGAATCGTTTCGCGACTTCTTCGGCATTCATTGCGCGAGGGAAATATTCGAGCCGGTCGACAAACATTTTACTCCAACCAATTCCGAATCCGCCATAGCCAACCTTGATCGACGCGTTTTTACTGTCCAGCGTACCCATGTATTCTTTTTCGGCAGCCAGAGTACCATCGACATAAAGACGCATCGATTTTCCATCGTAGACGCAGACAAGATCGTGCAATATATGCGGAGAAACATCGGCCTTTTTGACACTGATGGACGATTGTTCACGAGTTCGCCCTATTTCGTACCAGAGGGAATGATCCTCCCACGAGTACCAGGCGCGTATGCCGTCGTAGTAACCACTGGCAACGGAAAAAATCATGCCACGAGAGGAGGCCCCACGATCCACTGGTCCGCCTTCCGAGAGAAATTTGACTCGCAAGGCAAAGGTACACGAGTTGTGACCGAAATCGGGCCTTGTGCCCGAGAGCGATTCTTTTTCGAGAACACGATTAACCTCGATCGTCTGCTCTTCCGAAGCGGACACCACCAATCCGGACAGAAGCAGAACACCCAACAGAATACTACTTGCAATTCTCATCTCAATCTCTTTTTCCTTTCGTGGTATGTAAAGTGGACCCATTTCATTGGACAGAAAATGGTATTGTATCGTCGAGGTTTTAAGTGATGGGCACGCCCCCCGCAGCGGGCATTTTAACACCGTACGCTATCCTTCTTCCGTCATTCCGTTTTGGCTATGCGAAATCACGAACGTCATACTCCTAACTCCTCTTCATTTATTATCTATAATTCCCACCCGATTGCAATAGGGCAATCTTCCTTTGTAACCGTTCACGATCAGAATATCAAGATTGGAATAATCAGGAATAAATGAGCGACGGGGCAGCGGTACCACGGAGATAATGGACGAGCGTTTGGGTCATGTAATCAAGCAGATTCCGGCCCTGCTGTTCACAGGTCGTTTGGATACTCCAGAAACGTTCCAGCCAACGATTGCCCCAGTCGCTTCGCGTTCCCTGAGTCACTTTGCGATCAAGTACGACCTTGCGAATCGTCTGTTCCGCCGGATTGTTCGTCGGTGGAATGGGGTAGCGGATAAATCGAAAGTATTCCTCTTCATATTTTTGTAAACGCTTTACAAGATTGCTCGCGTCTTTGTCGTCAGGTACTCCCCATTGGAGCGATTTCAGCAATTTCTTTTTTTGGATATTCATGCGACGTTTCCATTTCATCTCCGGTTATATGGAATCGCGTCAATGAATCGTCGAAAACATTTCCTGAATTTTTCGGACGATTCGTTTGCCGTCATTGACAACCTTGCGATTTTCGTTTTCCGCAATAAATCGAAAAAACGCGAATGAAATGAGCCCGGCAAAACTGAAGTGGACACGAGGTCTTTTTCGCAAACTTCTTGTACGCGCCGGTGCACGCGCCGAAAAAT
>JAQVID010000424.1 GCA_028695865.1 Thermoguttaceae bacterium
TGTGTATTGTGTATTGTGTATTGTGTATTGTGTATTGTGTATTGTGTATTGTGTATTGTGTATTGTGTATTGTGTATTGTGTATTGTGTATTGTGTATTGTGTATTGTGTATTGTGTATTGTGTATTGTGTATTCACCCCCCCTCACAAATGTACAAGGAGATTTTCAATGTTGTCCCAATCAGATCAAAACCCGATTTCCCGTCGTCTTTTTTTGGCCAAAGGAACCCTTGCGACAAGCGCGTCTGTTCTGGCATCCGCGGCCATTCTTCAAGGGGGAGAAGCCCCCAAAGCAGCCCCCCCGGTTCACGCAGGAGAAACCAATGTTTTAAAAGTCGTGTTGGTCGGTTGTGGTGGTCGTGGTTCCGGCGCAATCATGCAAGCGCTGACCGCGGATAAAAACATCAAACTTTGGGCCGTGGCAGACGCGTTCTCCGATCGCGCCAATAATATTGTCACGGCGATGAAAAAGGAATTTCCCAATCAAGTAGAAGTTTCGCCGGAGCGAATTTTCGTTGGCTTGGATGGATATAAAAAAGCGATAGATACCCTCGGTAAAGGGGATGTCGTAATTCTGGCGACGCCCCCCGCGTTCCGTCCGCTTCATTTCGAATATGCCGTTTCCAAAGACCTGAATATCTTCGCGGAAAAACCGGTTGCCGTCGATGTTCCCGGCTTGCGTCGAATTATGGCCGCCAATAAAGTTGCGAAGGAAAAAGGTCTTCACGTCGCGGTCGGTTTGAATAATCGTCATTACCCGCGAACGGAAGAGACAATCAAAGCGATTCACGATGGAAAGTTGGGCGACATTATCACTTGCTGGGTTTATCGCAGTCAGCAGTCGCATCGACTCCAGCCGATTGGTACGTACACCCCGCTTCAACACCAGCTTCGCAATATCTTTTGCTTCGACTGGACCAGTGGCGGATTCATCGTTGACGCTTTGATTCACAACCTCGATATTTGCTGCTGGGCCAAAAACGAATGGCCGGTCGCCGCGCAAGGAGTTGGTGGTCGTATTTCGCGTCAGTATAAAGATCAGCTTATCGACATTGGCGCTATTGAGTACACGTTTGCGGACGGCAAGAAACTCATGCTGCAAACCAGAACGATGCCGAGCGTGTGGCACTTCTTCCAGGCGAACATCCAAGGCAGCAAGGGTTCAACCCAGGTTGGTGAAGGCGTTCGTGAACCGCGAATCTATGCCGGTTTCGATATGGTCAGTCCCAGTCGCAAATCCATTTGGGAACCCAAGTCCGAACATTACAATTCCTATCAGAAAGAACACGACGTTTTCTTCGAGGCCATTCGCCAAAGCAAACCGTATAACGAAATGGATCGATCCGTCCAGGCAACCTTTGTCGCCATATTCGGACGAACGGTCATGCAGACCGGACAGCGACTCACCGCGGATGAAGTTTGGAAGTCGAAATATGAGTTCGCTCCGCAAATAGACAAACTGACGATCGATGGTCCCTCGCCGGTCATGCCGGATGCCAAAGGCGATTATTTCATTCCGATCCCCGGTGACTTCAAGTTCATCTGACCTGTGTTCGTTTTGTCATTGGTCTGTTTGATTGGGAAACCGTTTGACAGGAAAACCGCCGTGGCGCAGGGCAGGGCGACGCCTCGCCCTCGCCAGCGTGATTCGTCAAGACTGGTAAAAAACTGATCAAACGAAAACCGCCTTAACACCTATCGGATCCGCTTGGCATCGCAAGTTGTCTTGCTTTCGCCGCCGGCTTTTTTGTACGCATGACAGATACTCCCGATTCACTTCCCTTGGCCGTTTTTGAAGAATACATGTTGCTCGACGATCGCGCGTCTCATCCCATGGAATTCTTTTGCCTTCTTCAATTTCGCGGCGATATGGACGACGACCGTTTTGTTCAGGCCGTTCGCCGTGTCGTGCTCCGACACCCGCTCATGTATTGCGTTATAGAACGGGCAACGGCTCGCGACTGGCGCTGGGTGCCTTCGGCAAAAGATGTTGATGTTCGGTTTCTCGATGCCCGAGTTTCTGGAACCGTGAACGAAAGCGGGTTTCCGAACACGAGGCGACTGGACGTCTTCAGTGCTCCGGGCTTTCGTGCTTATGTCGTTAAGAAAGAGGCCGGATGTGATGTCGTTTTTCAATTTCATCACACCGTATCCGACGGAATGGGTGCTTCGCAATTCATCCGGGAATTCCTGCTGACCTATGCTCTTCTTTCCGGTCAAGGCTCATGGCGACTTCTTGGCCCTGTTCCCGATTCGTCCCTGCTGCCGCTGCGTGCCGATATTGGTTGGACCGTTTCATCATACCTCAAGAATATACGTTATACCTGGCACAATATCGCGAAGTTTGTTTTTGGACGGACGCGAACGATTTTGCCCTGGCGAGGCGACCCGACCGAAACTCCAACGTCGTACCCAACAATCGTCTCACAGACACTGACCAGAGAGGAAACGTCGGACTTTTTCAAAGCAGCCAAATTGCGCGGAGCAACGGTAAACGACGCGCTGATTGATTCCGCCGTGCGAACCGGAGTCGATTGGCAGCGGTCTGTCGGTTTTCTTCCGCGTGGAGGGCGTTTTCGAGTCGCGGTACCGATGAACCTTCGCGACGAGCGATTTAACGACATGCCGGTTGGGAATGTGGTCACGATGGTTTTTCTCGATTTTCTTTATCGGGACCTGTTAAAAAATCAATCGCTTTTAGATGATGTTCATCGTCAAATGGACTCGATCAAAAAGCACGAGCAAGGGCGATTACTCGGTGGTATACTTCTTTTCGGAAAGCGATCGGCCATGCTCATCGGTCAGAATCTCTCGATACATCTGCGTAACAGCCGGTGCCGTTCGACGATTTGCCTTTCGAATTTGGGCCGTCCGCTCGAAGACTGGTCTTTGACGCAAACAGAGAATCGACTCCTCGTTACCGGAGATATGGTGCTTGAATCGCTGATGATTTCACCCCCGATTCGGCCCAAAACGTTTTTGTCTTATTCCGCGACGACTTATGCGGATAAGCTCAATTTGAGTTTGCGATATGACCCGTGCCATATCTCAAAACAAAACGCACAGACCTTGCTCAACCTGATGTTCACCGATATTCGCGATCATGTTTTTAGATAAAACGCGTAATTTGCGATAGATGATACACCCTATCACAAGCCGGGAACGCTGCGGCCCCGTGAAGGGCTTGTGTCGCCGTAAACGCGGGAGGATACGTATCTTCTGCTGGCTGACGGTACGGTAAATGTCGTTGGCGATTCCGTGTTTTATCCCCCAAATTTCAAAAAAGCAGGCGGTGGAACATTGGCGGTTTGGCTGTTGGCGCTAAAAATTTTCACGTACCTTGACAAGAGTATCCGTTTCTGATAAATTTTGAATAGAAGTTGTCGTGCAACTTGAACGGAACTTAAGGATTTGTCGGCTTGGAATACAGTGCGATAAGCGATATTACATTGCTTTAAAGGATAATCTGTATGAACAAAAGAATTTGCGGCTGTGGTAATTGCGGCAAGACTTTTTATTTAACTCAAATCGTCGAATGGGTGGACCATCACAACACGCCCGTGTGCCCCTGTTGCGGTATCGATGCTGTCTTCCGCGGTACAGACCGATTGCCTTTGACTTGGGCGGTCTTGCGAGATTATGCCGCTTGGGGATTTAAAAAGGATTTGGGGGCCTGCCCCCCTGAAGGAAGTCTGTTGTCTCCGGACAAGGATTCGAACCATGCAACGGTGAACGCGGAACAGTTGCACAATCTGTTGAACATGGCTTTATATGGAGATTATCTTGGCCGGCAGAATTTTGGAATGTCCAACGAAGAATGGAAAACAAACATTGAAGCAGGACGCGATGTCAATGCGCAGGATCGATTTACCTGGTCGGCGCTGCATTATGCCGCGGCGCGAAAAGACGAGGCTTTTGTCCGTTGGCTGCTGGCCCGTGGTGCCGACCCAACTTTGCTTGACGACATGGACAAAACACCTGTGGACTATGCCGCCTCGAAAGCTGTTGAATCGCTTTTGCGTGGTCAATAGTATTCTTTCGCGGTAACCGTTCACGGCGATTTTTCCTTTCCCACGAAAGGTTGGCCGTGTTCTTCTTACAGAGAGTATAGCAGAACCAACCAGCCACGTCAACGATATGTCAGAAAAATTCCGAAAAACAGTCAACG
>JAQVID010000425.1 GCA_028695865.1 Thermoguttaceae bacterium
TTATTTATATGATTCTCTCGCTTGTCCGATTTATTCCTTGCCGTTTCTGGAATACCCCTTGGAGAGTAAACGAAGCAAATCGGACGTTTGTTTATTCCACATCTTTTTCCTTGATACAACTTGTTAAATTGGAAATTACAATTTTCTGGTCGTTCACTTCCTGTTATTCTTCGATTATGCAAGCGCCACCCCGGGTGCTTTTATTTCTGTTCCCGATTACCCTTGTCGCAACGATTGTAATCGTTTATGTGGTTACGACGATTCAATGTTATCAGCATCGCAGTTACTAGTGTTTTGTTAGACAAATAAACAGTAGTTGCTCTTTGTTCGCTCAAACAGGCCAGACGCCTGTTTGAAGCCGATGCGGACGAGACGTCCGCGCTGGCAGTCCAGACTGTGCCAAATCGCGCCAACCGATACTTATAAGGGTAACAAAACACTAGACACAATTCAGCATTTGATCACAAAATTGTGTGATGGAATCTGGTTTCTTGCCCGCAAAGCAAAATGACAAAAACGGGTTGAGCGTACCACGTACATTCCCGATAATTTATTGGGAGAACTCAATTAACTTGGCGGTAATTCACGGAAAGAGCCAAGCGACGACAAAGGGCACGGTGATCATTATTTCGTCTGATTTCTTCAAAGGCGTGTTGTCAGGACGTGCTCCCCCACTCATGCCTGCTTTGATTGACTCAAGCCAGTCTGATTTTTGATACGCCTGTTTCTTGGCTTTGCGACAAATTACACGCCAAGGAGCAATTCTTTCTTCCTGTTCACTCTGTGGTGGTTAAGCTGGGTCAAGCATCTTCCATCAGCGGTAAATTCCCGCAAGGCCCGTACAGGGAGCAAGTGAAACGAGGGCAAGGAGGGAGCGATCCGTTCGAATTCGTCCCAACACTCCCTCATTGCGGTCGCGCGTGACCTCCCTATACGGGTTTGTCTATCTTGCCAAAACGGGTAAATAAATCACACACCCTGTGAACGGGAGGAAAAAAAGAGATTCCACCCGGCTTAAAAGTTTTCGAAAAACAGGTATAATTAGGAGAACCGTAAATTGTGCAATAAGACGAAGCAATGGAAGTGTTGTTTTATTGCGTTAGTGCAACAAAGTTAGTTATTGGCGTAAACATTCAATGGCAAATCTCAAAACGAACACCCGAGTATGTCCCAAGCGAACCGAAATCGCCCAAGGCGAGAACCTTTGTACTTATTGCGATGCCCAATGTTGTCGATATTTTGCCCTTCCGATCGAAAAGCCGGAGACTTGGCAAGAGTTCGACTTCGTTCGCTGGTTCATGCTGCATGACAATGTAACGGTTTTCGTCGACGACGGTACCTGGTATATTCTCGTACATAACAAATGCAAGAATCTCATGGATGATAATCGTTGCGGAGCTTATGAGACACGTCCGCAGATTTGCCGGGATTATACAACCGAGCGTTGTGAATACGACAACTGTTTTGTTTATGATCAATATTTCGAGCTTCCCGATCAGGTCGAGGAATATGCCCAGGCAGTGCTTGGCCCGCGACCGGGAAAAGACTTTCGTACAGACAGGAATTAAGCAATGCTAACCGTGCGTCCAGAAATAGCCGCGATGAAAGGATATGTTCCCGGGGAACAGCCCCGAGGAAACGAAGCGGTCAAACTCAATACGAACGAAAATCCCTATCGCGCTTCCGAAGCGGTATACGACGCGATTCGTCACGAGGCAGAAATTGGCTTGTCCCGTTATCCCAACGCGGTTGCTCAGCCGTTTCGTATTGCGGCGGCCCGGCTTTTCGACGTGGAACCTGACTGGATAGTCTGCGGAAACGGCAGTGATGATATTTTAACGATTTTGACCCGAACGTTTGTCGGGCAGGGCGATCTTCTGCGGCTTGCGTATCCCAGTTATATCTTGTATGGTTCGCTTGCGGAATTGCAGGGAGCGTACAGCGAAGAGATTATGTTCAAGCCGGAC
>JAQVID010000426.1 GCA_028695865.1 Thermoguttaceae bacterium
GGAACGCTTGCCGTTTCGCTCGTTTGGCTTGCGACGCTTCGACTTGACGCGGCAAATTGCGTTTTGTTCGACGGCAGTGTGACAGAAGCGACGGAATTTGGAACAGGCCGCCGCGCGGCGTTTTTAGCCGCCCGGCGTTTGGAAGAGCCGATTGCCCGCTGCGACGATCTGACGGTCCGGGAAGAAAATGTCAGTCTTGCCGAACCGTTTCGATATGTTGGAGCCCATCTTGCCCGAGGGGGACTCGTCGCAATGATTTCCGACTTGTTCGTCGATACACAATCGCTTTATCATGGTATTGAACAGCTTCGTCGTCAGGGGCATGAAGTAGTCGTTTTTCATCTGTTGGACGACGACGAACTTGATTTTCCGTTTGAAGAGCGAAGTCGATTTGAAGGACTCGAATCGGGACGACTTCTCCGGTGCGATCCGCGAACGGTACGAATGTGTTACCGTGACTTGATTGAACAATCGGTTACGCAGTTGAAACAGAACTGTTTGCGTCGTAACGCGAAGTATTGTTTGGTTCGGACAAGTCAACCGTTGGACGTTGCGTTGGCTTCCTTTTTCGCCGAACGCGGAAAGGGAAGTGATTGAAATGTTCGACTTTCCCGCTCTGTTGTGGTTTGGCGTGCTTGCGATACTTGTTCCCCTGTTGCATTTGCTTCGTTTCGGTCATGAAGTTCGACGCGATTGGTCGGCCATGTCACTCTTGGAAGCGGCCGTTCGAAAAGCGTCGCGGCGTATGGTACCACTTCAATGGAGTGTGGTCATTCTTCGTACAGTGCTGATTGGGTGTCTGGTTTTACTTGTCGCCTCACCCGGCCGGGATGGTCTTTTTCCTTCGCTCTTTCGCAAACCGCGTCACCATGTGATAGTCTTCGATGATAGTGCTTCCACCGGTGAACTTGTCGGGCAGGAAACACTTATTGCCAAACAGCGGAGAATGGTTCACCGGTATCTTGCGACCAATGTTGCGGCAAGCGACCAAATAACTCTGTGGCGACTGTCGCGGTTGGCTGATTTAAAAGGTCGGGCTGATTGCGATCGTTTGCCGGGCAGCGAGATATCGAAAGAGGTCTTGTCGGTACTTGACGCTTTTGAGCCGTCGGACGCTGCGGGGAGTCCCGGTCGGATATTGTCGGATTTGGATCACTATTTTGGGGAACGGGATTCTTCGAAGCAGGAGCGTCTGGTATGGGCAGGTGATTTTCGCGCCCTTGATTGGAATGATTTGCCGCGGGACAAGGCCATGTGGACGCGAATTGAAAATCGCGGCATGGAGGTTGTGTGTCTTTTTTCGTCGGACGACAAAGCCAATCGGGACGGCGTAAAGAATCTTGCCGTGACGTCGGTCAAACATTTGCCTGGAGTGCCGTGTGTGGGGTATCCACAGGAATTTGAAGTTGCTGTATCGAATCATGGTGAACAGGATGTCAAAGACGTTCCGATTGCGATTCGGGTCGATGGCGTGATGGTGCCCGGTGGTCGAATTGCGTCGATTTCGTCGCGGTCGTCGGCTCAAACAACGATATTGCTTTCGTTTTCGACACCAGGAGTTCATCGGGTGGAGTTTTCGGTTGAAGCCGATGTTCTTGCTTGTGATAATGTATATTACAAAACGGCCTGCGTTGTGAGGCAATTATCGGTGCTCCTTGTGACGATGGACGACAAGGAAATCGCAACGAAGGACGCGGACAAGAAGCACGCGGACCAATCGCGGGAACTTGCCAAAACAATCAGTGCGGCACTGAATCCGGGCGTCGATATGGGCGTAGCCGTATCGATTCAGAACGATTCCACGATAGACCGGCGTTCGCCGGGCCGCCATGATATTGTCGTGTTGTGCGGTTATCATGGTGGACATCGGGAACTCCCCGGCATATTAAACGACTATGTGATCGGTGGAGGCAATCTTGTCGTCATTCCGACCATGGGGAGTGATTACGCGGCGATCCATTCGGAACTGGGAACAAAAGGAATGGGCGTCTTGCCGCTTGACCCGGAGGAGCCGGTATCCACCGACACTCAGGAAGCACTTCGTTTCGATCACTGGACGATGCGTGTTTTTACGCAATGTGAATCGCTTTCGGACTCATTCCGGATCACGCGTTTTTGTCCGGTGAAGCGAAGTTCCGTTCCCGTGACGGAACAATCGCCGTACATCGTCGCGGTGGAACGTGGTGGGCGTCCGCTTATAATCATTTCTTCCCGGGGAGCAGGACACGTGTCGGAATGGTTGTTTTCGCCGCTTCCGCAATGGAGTAATTTTTCGTCACATTTGTCGTATCCTGTTGTGTGGCGTGACCTGGTTGCGTGGCTGTGTTGTTCTGAAGAGAAAACGAAGTGTGTTGGCGACCCGCTTGTCTTTTCGTTTTCCCGACTGGATCGGGGAGCCGTTTGCGGCGTTGATTATTTTCGAAACGAAACAAAAGAGTCGTTGGGAAATATTGTATTTGCAAGTCGGAATAACCGGTTTGTCGCACAGATGAACAACGTCGTTCAGGCCGGATTTTATTCGTTGTCTCCGGACGTGAACAGGGCGAATGGTACGACCGGTGTGACCGGCGCGACCGGTACGGAAGCGAATGTGATCTCAAACGAAGAACCAGACTTGCAGGAAGAAGCCTGTTCCTGTTTCGCGGTCAATGTGAATCGTCGTGAGAGCAGTCTTGACGCGGCTTCAAGCGAATGCTTGCGCACACTCCGGCTTTTGGGCGTAAAATGCCGTGTGGAAGATTCGTCCGGAATACACTCCGAATCGGCCTCGCAATCTGTAGTTGAACCTTTCCTGATTCTGCTTGTATGTATTTTGGTTCTTTGGGAACTTGCACTTTCCAACTTGTTCTATCGCTCTGCGCACAGGAGGAAAGCATGACAGATATGCTGAACCGCTTGAGTGTTTTTAGCGAATGGACATTGCGACTCGATCGGCTTGATTCGTTTGGGGAAACGTCGATAGTCATGGCGATGTTTGTTTTTCTTGCGATTGCTGTCGTGTATTTTTACGCTGCGGTAAAGCGTGAAATTCCGAAACGGCATCGCGTGTTTTTGCTTGTCTGTCGTCTCCTTACCGTTTTGACCCTGTTCGTAATTTGCATGCAGCCGAAGATTATCCAGTGGCATGATCAAAGTCGTGTGGTTATGCTATGTGATACAAGCAAAAGCATGAGTATTACCGGCAACGAATCGCAGGGTGACGAAACGGCCGTGTCGAAAACGCGATTACAGCGTATTCGTGATTTTTCTGGTGTTGCGACCGGTGATCATGAGAGCGTCCCGAATTCCGCGATTGTGCATGAGCTGATATGTAATACAATCGGCGAGTCGCTGGGAAATGCAATCGCGATTGCCCCCGGTGAAGATTGGCAATCGCGACTGCGCGACTGGCTGAGTGAATTACGCGCTGAAGGAAAAGAATCGCGTCTGTCAGAGCAATTGTGTGATGTGATCGCGCGGGAAAAGAATCATTCTCTTGCCGGTGTTGTACTGATGACCGACGGTTGTAATAATATCGGTATGGGAAATGAAACGTTATTGAAGCGATTGAAAACATGCCCATGTCCGGTGCATGTCGTCGCGGTGGGAAAGCAGGCTCCCGCTTTTGAGTTTGGGATAAAGATATTGCGGGCTCCATCGCGTAATCGGCTTCAGTCGGAAATCCCTGTTTCACTTGAGCTTGGCAGCTTGGGTGAACTTGACGAAAAAGGGCATGGAACTGAGTGTGCAGTCGATCTCTATATGATTGCTCAAGACACCTCATCGCAAGATGTCGGCAGTGAGGTCCCTGTGATAGAGCCCGGGACAAAGCCTGTCGCCACACTTTCGTTCCATATGTCGAATACAGGCAGACTTTTTGCAAGCCCCTCGGAAGCGCTTTCCGCGTCAACAGGAAACCGGCAATCTGAACCGCGTGAATCTTTGCTGAAAATACAAACTCATGTTAAAGCGACATCGTGCGGACGATTTGTCCTTGTCGCTCAATTGCGTCATCCCCGTCAGGCCGTCACACATGAAGGCAAATCTTTCATGCCCATTGAGGTATTCGAGAAGAAAGACAAAATACTCCTGATTGCAGGCGGTCCGCTTCGCGATTTCCCATTTTTCGAGTCGCGATTAAAACGCTCCAGTGATGTTTCGACCGAGGTGTATTTGTCGTTTGCA
>JAQVID010000010.1 GCA_028695865.1 Thermoguttaceae bacterium
GTTTTCTGTCGGGCAATGCCCGACAAAGCCGGGGGGTGGGGGTGCAACCCCCACAATGAAAACACATGATGAGGCCTGTTCTACACCGGTCCATAACCAAACCAATCCAAACGAAACGAAACCAAACCAAACAAAACAAAACAAAACAAAGCGAAAAAGAAAAACGCGACAAACAGAAAACCAAAGATTTGAAGCCGTGACAGGATTCTTTGGAGTTGTATTTTCTTTTCATGGGCTTGCAGCCCCTGAAACCCTGCCTCATAACGCTTACGACAAATGAATGCTCCACTCGCCAAACTCGTTCCCCTATCCCTCGCCTTGCGGGGGTTACGGCGAATGGATAGTCCAGATGCTCAGTTCGTTCCCCTGTCCCTTACCCTGCAACGCTTACGGCACCGACCAAACATTTATACAACGCTTACAGCAGCAATAAAAAACATTTACCGTATATCATTCCGACGTTTACGCTGTTTACCTCATATCATTCCCGGCGTTTACGCTGTTTTCTGTCGGGCAAAGCCCGATAAGGCCGGGGGGTGGGGGTGCAACCCCCACAATGAAAACACACGATGTGTCCAATTCTACACCGGGCCGTATCCAGACCAATCCAAACCAATCCAAACGAAACGAAAAAGAAGAACGTGATAAGCGGAAAACCAAAGGTTTCATGGGCTTACCGCCTGATAACAAAATTACCCCCCCCATTCCCGCGTTTCCGCTGTTTTCTGTCGGGCAGAGCCCGATAAAGCCGGGGGGGGGGGTGCAACCCCTACACGGAAAATACACTCCTTTGACCGGGTATTCATCGCTCCGGGCAACATTGTTAACAGTCGGTTTTTAACGACCAGCCGGCCAACAGGAGACAGGACTCTTTGACCAGCAGACATTTGTCAGTAAACAATAGCGTCTTTTGCTTCAATCCATCCGTCTTGACCGTCGGGAAAACGGATTTTGAGCCAGGTTCCCTTGGATTCAAGGAGTTCTCCTTCAGTACGAATCGGAAGCGGCGACGCGAAGACGGCCTCATATCGCAACGAGTTCCCTTTGCGCGCAATCACTTCAGGAGAAGAAACAACCACATGTTGCGTGCGATCGAAACGGTTCCAATCGTAAAGAGCGGATACCGTCATGACAACCGTCGCAAGCAGAAAAACAATGGTCAAACGAAACAGCAATTTCGCAATCGGAGTCCTTGGTAATGGGCCGGTCGCAATTTGTTCCGGCTTCTCCCAATGCATTCGTGATTGAGCAGGCCTCAAAATTTGCCAACCCAAAAACGTTGTGATCAAGAGCACGGCAAATACAAAGGCGATTCGGTATTTCGAGGGATACGACAGGAAATTTTGCCAAAAGAGAGTCACTTCGGCCAGCGGTCGCCCTTTTCGGTTTTCGAACACAGGGACAATCGATTCAATATTGGCCTTCAAATAAGGGTCTCGCGGCATATATCGCAAGGCCTTTCGCCATGCGGCCAAAGCGCGAGCTTTATCGCCGGCACGAAACCACGCGTTCCCCTGATTGTAAAGAATGGGACCAGACTCGATTCCTTCATTGAGCATGCCTTGATAAACGGCGGCGGACTTGGCAAAGAGTTCTTCAGCGGACTTGGTTTTGGCCGTCCGGGAGTGATCGGTTTGACCTGATTGAGAAGCACTCTGTTGTTCAAGTTGATCGGCCTGATCGAAGAGCGCAATCGCTTCCTGAAATCTTGCGGTCGCCCCGTGATCGACAGAAGAACCACAACCACTCAACGCTGGGAACACCAACGAGAAAAGCACAAGAATCATCGTACCCATTTGTTTGCTTTTCTTCGGTGAAGAGCCTGTCATCATTGCTTTGATTACGCGCCGATTCTTTCGCGACGTTACGAATACAATCCATTCATCAAAGAGCTGATCGATGTTGAGCCCTTGATCGAACAGGGTATTAAGTTTGTGATTCTGCCCGTCGGAAGAGGTCTGCCCTTGACCGTAACGGAGATTCTCCAAATGGTCGCACAGTTGGTTCATGGAATCCAGCAGTGTTTTCGCGGATGGAAGTTCCTTCGTCAATTGATTGAGTAGCAGACGAATTTCCGACTCGGTGAGTGTCGAGATCGGTTTATCGAACAGGTCCTTGATCGGAGAGAAAAACGCCGACTTGAGCAGCGGAACGGCCTCGGGCGAAAGTTGATCGTCTGAAGCCAGAAGCGTCATAGCCTGCAGTAAATCACGTCGAGCGTCGCGAAGCGTATCAGAGCGACGACGGAACGCCAAAAGCTTTTCGCTTCGAACGGCCAAAATCAAACACCAGAAGAAAACACCTGCCAAACCGGTGGCCGCCATGGACCGCGTCCATTGACGAAGCGTAATACGCTGATTTTGTTCGCGGCCAAGGTTACCGCGATTGGCAAAAATACCACCAGTCGATTTTTCGAGCTTTTGTACTTTGGGAGTCGCCAAATTTGCTTCTCCGGAAACTCCTGCTGGCGTCAAGCTTTCGCTTTGACTGATTTCAAGCGGAACAGGCTGGCTCTTGAGTGAAACAAATTTTTCCGTTTTAACGTCAAAATAACTGATCGGGACCGGAGGAAAGACAATCTTGCCCGGCCTGGTCGGACGAATCGACCAAGTGAAACAAACGGTGTTGTCCTTAATTTCTTCCGTGGGCGGATAAATTTTGAAGTTCTCGGTAATCGCGGCAATTTTGTCGAGTTTCGGCTCTTTGGCATTGAGAACCGAGCCTTTGCCGGAAAGCGTCATGGTCAATGTGAACGCTTCGCCGACACGGCCTGAATGGGGAGTGAGAGCCGCGTTCCAGGTGAATTGCCCCAATGCGCCAACATAGTCGTCAGGGCAATTCTCTTCCGGAACATCTTTCACGGTCACGACCACGGCGTTTGAAGTCGCGTAAACATTATTAACCGACAATACGCGACTTTCGCTTTTTTGGGCAAAAGCCCCTTTAATAGACGCGGCGTCAAAAGAAAACGTCCCGGGAGATTCGGCGAAAAATGATCGGGTAAAGTCATACTGCCAATAATCTTCGTTTTTTCCCTCCTTGTTTTTGAGCGTTGTTTTTTTACCTTCGGGCAAAAACACGATGAACGAAGGGCCGTTGTCAAAGAATGACATGCCAAAATCGAAAGGCGAATTGCTTCTGATATTATTGATACGGAAGCCTCCGGAGTCACTGCGGTAATTCGCGACCCAGGTTTGCCAATCCTGATTGGGAACAAGTCCTTTGGGAAGTGATCCGTCTTCCACCCAAGGAATTGCAAGTACCGACGGAGCAATCTGATCCACCAGGGCCCGAACCGGATTGAGATCGGCGTACTCGCCCGGGAGTGCCCTAATGAAGATCGAAAGCGTTATATCAAACGGCGTCATGGGATAGACGCTTTTGACGCTCGAACGAAGTTCAAGTCGCACATCGTTTTGACTCCCGGGAGGTATCACTTCAATCGTAATCGGAAAGGCTGTCGCGATGACGTTCCCACGTCGAATTTCAGGCGGTTCAATTCGAATCGTTCCGGTCTTTTTGGGAATAAGGCGATAATTATAAGCAATGCCGCGTTCCTCCACTCTTTGCTCTTTGCCATTCACGGAAAAAATTGTCGTGCTGTTGCGATTTTGTGAACCAACGTATTCCACCGCAAATTCACTGTTTAAATACGACATATCAGGAACTTGCGGATTTTCGATGTTGTCCACAAGCACCTGTAAATAAAACGATTCCCCTTGAAACAGACGCGAAGGCGTCGCCTTCAGGCGTATCGAAGGCTTTTTGTCTCCATTGGTTTGAGCGTCAACTCTGGTTATCGCTGCCGCAAAAAACAGCAGGAGCAGTATCGTCACGCAACACCGCAAGCCGCCTGAAACATTTCGCTTATTCTTCGTAATCCCGTATTGCATTTTATCTTGAATCTTTCTGTTTTACGCAGTGTTTTACCAGTCTTTTTCCGGCTTGTCCGAGCGGCGATGGAATCGTTCCATTGCCTTGCGTTCCTGCTGCGCGTCCCGCTGACGCTGCTTGATTTGCCGAAGGAGCGACTCTTTTTCTTTATCGTCAAGTTTTTGCTCTTTGCCTTGCGATTGCTCGCCCTGACGATCTTTGTCCTTGTCTTTGTCCTTGTCTTTGTCCTTGTTCTGGTCTTTGTTCTGGTCTTTTTGATCCGGTTTGGCTTGATCCTGTTTCTGATTCTGATCTTTCTGCTGATCCGATTTGTCCTGGTTCTGCTTTTGCTGATCCTGATTCTGATTCTGATCCTGATTCTGCTTGGACTGCTGGTCCTGATTCTGCTGGTTCTGCTGATTTGGGTCTTGCAAGGGCTTGGCAATTTCCTTGAGTAATTTAAGAATCTCCTCTTGTCGTGCAACGACTTTTGAGTCCTCGTTCTTCGACAACTCCCCATCCAACAGGACGATCTCCTTTTGAATTTCAGGGCCAAGTTTAAGAGCAAGCTCCATGGACTGGCGAATTTTTTCCTCGGGGCTTTTTTGCTGTGAGTCACTCTCAGCCGCCGGGCTCTTGCCCGCTTTGTCTTTGGACGCAGAGTCTGTATTTGACTTGACCGCGGAGGACACAGGCTTATTTTTCGATTCAGACGACGCCTGCGATGTCTTTTCTTTGGACTCTTTATCCGGAGCCTTGCCACTGCTTCCAATCAACGGAATCTCGGGAGCCGCCTCGCTCTTCTTCGCCGGGTTCTTTGCGAATTCCTGCCGGGCAAGGTTCATCATGAGTGATACCCAGCGGTGAACGAATTGACTGTTCCAGGAGATTTTTTTATGCTGCGCGGTACGGAACGATTCAGACGAATCTTTTTGCTCGATGAATTTTTTCGTCGCTTTAACTTGCTCTTCCTCAAACGCGACGGAGCTTTGGACAAGCGCAGGATAAGGAATGAGCAAACTTGCCAACGCGTTGATTCGGCCAACGGAATCGCGAATCGCCGGAACTGCTTTGGCTTGATCGAATTGCGAAAGACTCTCCGCTGCCGCCGCGTAATGCTGCTTTGCCTCGGCAAGCAAATTCTGAACTCCATCGTTCGGGTCACGCGGCTGATTTTGGCCTTGCGATTGCCCTTGAGCATGTTCCCTGCGCTGCTTTTTGAGTTCGTCGTACTTTTGCGCTGCGGCGTCGAAATCTCCGACAAGTTCACCAAGCGATGTTCCCGTATCATACCATCGCTGCCAAGTCGCGGCGTCCGCCGCATGCGCGTCGGAAGTCAAAGCGTCGTCGGCCTTGCGCCCATTTTGTTCAAGCCATTGAAGCAATTCGCCGAACGAAAGCGACTCTGCTCGAAGCCGCTGCTCCTCTTGCTGCCACTGGCGATCCTGCTGCTTCTGCCAGGACAGCAAAACGTCCAGATTACGACGCGATTCCGCGGCGGTCTCCGGATATTTCGACGCTTGCGCAAAGTGATCCGCGGCTTCCCGAACGCGCAGCCGCAACGCCTCTTGCGACTCCATTCGCTTCTTGCGACCTTCAATATATTGTTCAAGAGCACTCTTTGCCGGAGCAGTCTTGCCGCCTGGGGCGACTTGCTGTCCGTTCATTCCAGGCAAGAGCGCCGTCCCTGCTCCCGGGACGGAAGAGGGAGCCTGCGTTTGTGTTTGCGTCTGCGTCTGCGGTTGTGTTTGCGTCTGCGTCTGCGTCTGCGTTTGCGTCTGACCGCTTGACTCCATTGGCTTGTTTTCCATGACCGATCGGGCAAGGAGCAAAGCATAATTGAGTTGCGACTTGGCCGAAATACGGGCATTGCGATTCAGGAGAAGTTCATTGAAAATCGCCTGAGCTTCTTCTTTTGCTCCGCTTTCCATGAGCGAACAAGCCCGGTTGTATTTTTGGACGGGCGATTCGTTGGCAACATTTTTATCCGCCGCGGTTGCGGCCTGAGTCGGAGAATCTGCGGGGTTGGTCGGTGGGGCAATTTCAACGTTCGTTTCGGCCGCGTCTGTTTGAACCTGTGGTTTCCCTTTATTTTCTTCGGCGGAAAACGCGGAATGAACAAGCAACAAGACGAGAATGAACGAAGCAAAAGGCAAATTCATCCCACCGGACTTTCCGTGTCGCGATTGCTCAAAGCTTCCATAGGCGGCGACAGCGACAGGCGTTTTTTCTTTGTAGGGGGAAATCGCCAAAAATATCAGGAAGGCAACAATTCCGCCGAGCAGAAAGGACTGATATTGCAGGAGCGGAACCTGTCGTTCCTCCTGGCCTGAATCCGATCGTTTAAGGCCTTCCAGATGTTCGCTGTAGATCGCGCCCAGGTCGAAAACAGACGTACCGGCGGAAACAAAGGCACCGTTGGTTATTTTGGCAATTTCGGCCAGAATCTTGTCGTCTGCTTTTGACCACACCTCGCGACCTTCATATTTTTCGAAGCCAACTCGTTTGCCGTTTTCGTCAAATAACGGAATACGGGCACCCTCCTTGAAGTCGCCAATAGCAACCGTGTAGATTCGTACTCCAGCGGCGGCAGCGTCCCTCGCGGCGTCCAGCGGCATGGATTCATGGTCTTCGCCGTCGGTAATCAGAACAATTGCCTTGTCACGAGAGGGGTCACGCGGAAGAAGCCGGGTCGCCAAACGAATCGCGTCGCCAATAGCCGTACCACCGCGAGGAGCGGTTCCCGTATCGATTCGGTGCAGTACTTCACGGAAGAAACCAAAGTCCGTCGTGAGCGGGACTTGTGTAACAGGCTTGCCGGCAAACGCAATTAAACCGACACGGTCGCCCGTCGATTTGAGGAGTAAATCTTCAATATCAAGTTTTGCCCCGGCCAGACGATTGGGTGAAACATCTTCGGCAAGCATGGACCGTGACGTATCAAGCAGAACGAACAGGTCGGTTCCACGACGGGCGACCTTTTCGATTCGGAACCCGAAACGGGGCCCGGCCAGCGTCATGCAAAAGAGCGACAGGGCGAGCACAAGAAAGAAACCTTTGATCCATGCCCGGGTACGACCAGGTTGCGGCAGCAGTGTTCGACTCATTTGTTCAGAAACGAGCGAATGAAGGAGCCGGAACGTTCTGCGCTGCGACCAGGCATACAGAACAATTAAAGCGGCGACAAACCATAAACCAAGTAAATATACGGGATTACTCCAAGTCATGTAACGTATCCTTATGGGAAACGGTGCTCAGGTTGTAATACGAAGTACTTTGCAAACAAATTTTTAGGGCAACATTCTGAAACGCGTCTGAATGAGTATCAGCCCGACCATGATACAAGCCAGACCCGGGATGAGGAACATTCGGTACAACTCGTTGTATCGTGTGAAAACGCGGTCCTCGTAAGTTGTTTTTTCGAGCGAATCAATTTCGGAACAAACGGAGCGAAGCGCCTCGGTATCACTCACATGATAATATTTACCGCCCGTCTCGTCGGCAATTCCGCGAAGAGTCTGCTCATCAAGTTCGAGAATTTGCGGACGATATACTTTTTCTCCGTTTCGCGTATAGACCGGAAAGGGAACCGGTTCTGAAGTTCCGATTCCTATCGTGTAAACGCGGACACCTGATTTGGCCGCGATCCTGGCCGCTTCCTGAGCTGTCGCCACACCGGTATTTTGAACTCCATCGGAAAGAAGTAATACGACTTTGCTTTTCGCCTTGCTTCCTTCGAGTCGATCAATGGCACACATGAGCGCATCGCCAATCGCGGTCGCCCCTTCCTCTTCCAATATCTTCGACTCAATAAAATTCCCTTGGGCATCGACCTGCGGCAAAGGACATTGAATCGATTCGAGCATTTGTGTCAGCGTCTCATGATCAAGGGTCAGCGGACACCACGCGTCGACAAAACCGCCGAACGCGACCAGCGAAACCAGATCGTCCGGTCTTCCGGACAACTTGCGATTTCCCAAAATGAAATCACGGAACACCTGCTTGACGACGCCAAGCCGATCTACCCGCTTGCGGTCGAGAAAGAAATCCATTGCCTGCATGGAACCACTGCGGTCCAGACAAACGGCAATTGCGATTCCTTCGGTCCGAACGCGAAAATCTTTTTGTCCCCATTGCGGACGGGCAAGCGCGATAATCGCAAGCAACAGGCCGAAATAAAAGAACCAGGGAACAACTTTGCGAATGCGCGTCATGAATGGTACCGGCATACGGGCAAGCGTTTCGACATTCGAATAAACGAACACACACAAACTGCTCCGGCGATTTCTCAAATACCACACGAGTACCAAAGGAATGATTAAAAGCAACCACCAGGGACTTTGAAAGCGGAAGAAGTTCATTGTTCAGACTCCTTTTCATTCAAGCGAGGAGAGGGTAATCCGGGCAGCTCGTCATTCCGATTAAATTGGTATTCGACGACTGAATTGGCACTGCGATACCCATCGAATATATCGTCAAGCGTCGGTTGGAATTTGGCGAATTTGACAAGATCGGCAAATTCAAGGAAATGTCGTAATCGTGCGCGGAGCTCATCGCCAAAGGTTTTTCGCTGTTGAATATCGGTCGTAATCTCGTGAAGAAATTCTTCGGTCGTGCGGTCAGGAGCCTGAACCCCGGTAACTTTTTCAATATACCAGCGAACAATTCCCGTGATTCGCGAATAAAATTCTTTAACGTCTTTTTCGTAAAGTCGATCGTTCATGAGCTCGTTGAGGCGGCCCTTGGCGACTTCAAACGGAGTCGGTTCGACTGCCGCCGCCTGAACGCTTCGCTTGCGACGATAGAACACAAGCAGTAAGACCAGACCGGCAAGAAGCACCATCGCCGCCAAAGCGCACCACAACCCAATACGCGAGCCGATTGACGACGAAGACGCCGAAAGATCGGCTGCCGAAACGTCTTTGTTTTCATACTGCGAAAGAATTCGAACTGTGCCCGGCGGAACGGTCAGCGCTACAGCCGCTTTCGGGGCGTCCGCTTTCGAAACAGGCGTCAGCGTAACGGCAAGCGGAGCAAGAACGGCCTGCCCACTCTTGATCGGACGCAAACGATATGACGCCACCGAAGTTTCGATTCCCTTTTCAACCGTGTCGGGAGCCTTGCTTTGATCAAGAACCAAAAAATCGCCGTACCGTTCCCCCAACTGCGGAGTGGTTACGGAATATTCGGCTGGATGTCGAATGGTGAGCGTTAAGACAGGTTCATCGGAAATCACAGGCTCGGCCGGGACAAGATTGGCTTCTACCTGAATAAGCTTGTCCGCCGAAGCAACCTGGCGACTTGCCCCGTCTTGTTTGGCAGGCTGTGCCAAAAGGGAGTGAGCGCAAAGACACGTAATCACCGCAAGGAACAAAGCAAATACCCTGCCCTTATTTAATATAAATATTCTACCGTACATTACTTGTGTAGCCATGGTTTTCCTGATTCATTCCCCGTTTACTACCGAAATCGTTTCGACCTCGCACGGAAGAACTTCCGCAACTCGGACAAGGGGTCTTCTGTGGTATCAACATTCAAACGATCAACTTTCGCCTTTTGAAGTTGCTTGTCCAACTGCTCGCCTCGACGATTCCAGTCGTCAGCCAACCAGCGGCGTACCCGGGTATCGGATGTATCGACTTCGAGCGTTTGACCTGTTTCCGGATCGAACAGCCGGACGAAACCAACGTCGGGAAGCTCCCGCTCCGCCTGATCCGAAACGGCAAGCGCAATCAGATCGTGACGTCGGGCACACATTGCCAGACTGCGTCCCATTTCCGGGGCTAAAAAATCACTCAATAAAAAAACGACGGCACGACGTTTGAGAACCCGATTGACATATTGGAGTGCCTCATTGATATTCGCGGGACCATAAACCGGTGGACATGCGACCAGTTCGCGGATGAGTCGCAAGACATTCGATTTTCCCTTGGCGGGCCGCCAGTACGATGTAACCTCGCTGCCAAACGTAAGAAGTCCGACCTTGTCGTTGTTCTTCAGCGCCGAAAACATAAGCGTTCCAACAACTTCTATCGCCGCGTCCAGTTTCGACCGCAACGAACCGAATAAGCCGGACGCCGAAATATCAACGACGAAAAGAACGGTCAACTCGCGTTCCTCGACAAATCTTTTTATATAAGGACGACCGGCCCGCGCAGTAACGTTCCAATCGATCAGGCGAATATCGTCGCCCGGCTGGTATTCGCGTACTTCACTGAACTCCATTCCCCGACCGCGAAATACACTCTTTTATTGGCCGGCAAAAAGATCATTGGCGAATCGATTCGACACGAATTCAAGCCGCTTGACCTTTTTGATTAACTCCGTTACAGATTGGGGCATGTCACACCTTTTCCTCGCAAACACGTTCAATTCTTTTCATGACTCATACGATATTGTTCCTAATTCACTGCGTCCCCTTCGCGGAAAACGCATGGTATTCAGGCCGCTTGACAAGAAAGCTTGCCATCCTGCTATATTACGGAACAGGAACAGCGTCAACAATTTCGCGAATGACGTCTTCGGTCGTAATTTGTTCAGCTTCGGCTTCATAGGTCAAGATGATACGGTGTCGCAGCACATCATAGACCAGGTCTTTGACGTCCTGCGGGGTCACATAACTGCGACCGGCCAAAAGAGCCATGGCCTTGGCCCCTTTGCCCAAAAAGATCGACGCGCGGGGCGAGGCCCCAAACTCTATGAACGCGGCCAGCCGGTCCAAACCATACCGTGAGGGATCCCGGGTTGTCTGTACAAGTTCAAGGATATAATTCCGAACGCTGTCGTCCATGTAAATTCGGTCACAGAGTTCCTGCATGGTTAAAATATCTTGCTCGCTCAAAACAGGATGAGCCTGAAGCGTCTTGTTATCCAGTGCGCGATCAAGTATTTTTCGTTCCTCGTTCATGGATGGATAATCGACTTTCAGTTTCAGCATGAACCGGTCCACCTGCGCTTCCGGAAGCGGATACGTTCCTTCCTGTTCTATCGGGTTTTGAGTCGCCATGACAAGAAAGACACCGTTAAGCGGAAGCGTTAAATCGCCAATGGTAACCTGGCGTTCCTGCATCGCTTCCAGCAGAGCCGATTGAACTTTGGACGGAGCGCGGTTGATTTCATCAGCCAGAACGAAATTGGCAAAGATCGGACCCTTACGTGTTTGAAAAGTTCCGTTCGACGGCAGATAGATCATCGTTCCCACCAGGTCGGCAGGCAGCAGGTCAGGCGTAAATTGAATACGTTGAAATTTCGTCGAAAGCGCGTCGGCCAGCGTTTTAATTGCCGTCGTCTTGGCCAGGCCCGGAACGCCTTCGAGCAGAACATGTCCTCCGGCAAGCAGTCCGACCAGAAGTCGCGTGATCATTCCCTCCTGACCGACCATAACCTGGCCAATTTCACTTCGTAATTGCTGTATTTTGTCGGCTTGTCGCTGTACCTCTTCCCGAATTTGGTTGACATCTGAAGACATGAGTTCGAGTTCCTTTTTCCTATACGAAAATATTTGTTATGCACACCGGTCGGCTCATGACAACTTAATTCATTACCGAACCGATCTGTGATAAACCGCAAATGTTTTGTTTGATTATACTGTTGCCGCAAGGGGGATGTGTCATTCGATTTCATTAAAAAAAAACACAAAATCCCCCATATTAACATTTTTACGTCATTGGGATGAAAAATCAAGCGGGGGTACTCCCCGCTTTTTTTCATTGTTTAATGCTACTTAAACAATTACATCCTTGACAAACAAAGATCGGCCATAAGAATCAAGTATCACTCTTGGGAGCGCTGCTCGAAGAATCGGCCGGAGTCGCCCCCTCCTGGGCCGGCGCGGCCGATTCGTCTTCAGGAACGAACGTGCCCGAGATTTCTACCGTTTCGATCATGACGACCGGGGAAGCCTGGACGGCTTTGAGTTTATTATATATCCGCAGTCCGCGGGGAATCCGTACTTTGTCTATGACGTAAACATATCCGTTATTACACTTTGCGATTGCGGTCGGCATCGCTTTGACAATCGGCTCCGCTTCGGATTCGGCAGCGGGGTCCTTGATTCCGTCCGACATTTTTTCACGAATTTTGGCAGCAAGCTTTTGCTTCATCGCCTTGCACAATTGATCACATTTATCCTGATTCTCTTTGCCGAAGATTTTCGTGCACTCTTCGCGGAATTCCGCTTTCATTTTCTGGCAGCATTCCTTGATCTGCTCCGGCGATACGCTCTTGGGGCAAACATGATTCAAGACGAGGGCACCCAGCGCGGCCGGACACGCAAAGAGAGTGTCCATGTCTTCTTTGGACCATTTTTCAAACGCCTTGTCACTGGGAGCAAAAATCGTACAAGCCGTTGCGTTAGCCAACATGTCTTCCAGACCGGACTTGTGAATCGCTTTCGCGAAAATCGAGCAGTCCTTGTTGCTCATGACATAAGAAAGCGTCGTTCCGGCGAAGTCTTCCACCGGCGGTGCTTTCATATCGCAAATTGCGGCTGTTTTGGCTTTGTCACTGCTGCTGTTACCGTTTTTATCGTCGTCGGCTCGCAAGGACGAAATACTGACCAGGGTCAAGGCCACGGTTAGGGCAATACAAAAAAGTTTGGCTGTTTTCATGATTTTCCTTTCGTTATTCGAAATAAGTTTCGTTTCATGCCGGTGAGTCCGGCAACTTTCGTCCAGAATACGTCCCTACCCCTTTCCCGGCCTTGGGACGCGAAATTTTACCGGAAGAGCAGAATTGCAACACAGTAAGCAGTAATCAACACAAATAGTGTCAAGAACGGCAATATACACACGCCGGGCAAGCGGTGGCGGCAGCAAAGATCGATACCCGAAAAACATTTTACGATAAGTACACGCAAACATCATTCTATAATATATACTGTGCAGGCAGTTCACAAGGCGGCAACCGCCGTACGTCCAAAAATTCGCCCTCTGCGGGTAATTTCACCGCATACCTCTCTATTCAGGCGTAAAAAACCTTTCCCATACTTCGCTTTTATCTCATATTACGCATACCCCCTTAATATCTCGAAAATCACTTCCGAAAAATCCAGGAAAACCGATCATAACGAAAAGACCGGGTAAAGCGATCATAACAAATGACCGATGAACACAAAAGACGATTTTCATTTGGGAACATGGAGACGTTACGGTAACAAGCAAGGTACTTGTCATGATTTTTTGACGGTAAAACTTGCGGGCGGGGTTGAAAGACAAAACGTGAACAATTTTATGAAACAAACAGCTTCAGTACGAATCATTCGAGTCAAGCGGACCTGTTTTGAGGTCGTGGCATTGCTCTTGATTGGTTTGACCAGTCTTTTTGCTCAATCGGTTCGCGTTGAAGAATCGTCCGAAACCCACAGCGGTAAGACGGGCTTCGTCGACGCCGTTGCTCGTGCATGCCCTGCCGTGGTCAGTATCCAGGGCGAAAAACAATATGACGCGTCAGAGTTGCGCGGGCCGCTGCCGGGACGAAGTGATGCCCAACGCGAAAATGTTACACATATCGGAATGGGTACAGGAATCATCGTCGATGAACGCGGCTATATTGTTACGAATTATCATGTCGTGAAAGGACTCATGAAGATTCAAATCACGACCAGCGACGGAACAACTTATCGCGACGTCGAGTTTATTCGCAACGATCTGAAAACGGACCTGGCCTTGATTAAAATCACTCCTGCCAGTGAGCTTACCCGAATTCACTTTGGTCATTCTTGCGACGTTGATCTTGCGGAAGACGTTGTCGCAATTGGTAATCCATACGGATATCAGGTTTCTGTGACAAAAGGGATCGTCAGTGGTTTGAACCGCCCCCTAAAGGCCAGTGAAACGCTTTCCTACGAAAATGTTATTCAAACAGACACGGCAATCAACCCGGGCAATTCCGGCGGACCGCTCGTCAATATTAAGGGCGAAATGATCGGACTCAACGCGGCCGTTCGGGAGGGAGCCGAAAACATCGCTTTTGCGATTCCTGTCGATATTGTTGTTGAAGTTACAGACCGCATGATTCGTCAGTCGGTCGCCAAGATGACACATCATGGACTTACTCTCAAGGCAAAAAAGACGTCTGCGGACCAAACCGTTGCGATAACACAAAATCCGCAAGGGAGGTCCTCAGAGGAACAAGTTGTTGTGGAAGCGGTTGCTCCAAACAGTCCGGCAGCGTCAGCAGGTATCCAAAAAGGCGATGTCCTCGTCATGGCCAATAAGAAAAAAATCTCTACGCCGCTTGATTTTACCCGGTCGCTCATCGATGTGAAGCTCATGGATTCCATTGAACTAAGTGTTATGCGTCAGGGAAATCCGGTCACGGCGAATTTGAGTTTCAGCGGGTCTTCGATGTCGGGCGAAGAGCAACTCATTGCCACCCGGGTACAAGCCAATCGTCCGATTGCCAGCCAAACAGATTCAGTACAGAAGGAGAAGTTTGAAACCGCGCAAACTGCGTCATCGTACGGTCTTGCAGGAATTTCGGGAGAGGACTCCCAAGAAGGAGCCGTGCGGCGAATCGCGCTCCGCAAGTCAACGTCACATGAAACTCTTGATAAGCCGGAACTGATTCGTCAAGCTTTCGGCATAGAAATTGATCCGGTTCAGCAGTCTGATTTTCGCAAGAACTACCCGCACTTGTCCGTTGTGTCAATGGGACAGTCGAAAATATACCCTGCCGGTGGTGTGATCATTACGCAAATTGACGACAACAGTATTTTCAGCACCCAAAAAGACAAGTTGGAAAAAGGGGATTTGATCTTCGGTTTTGTCGTCGGTGATAATCCGGACAATCGCTGGGGTGTTACGTCTGTGGACGATTTGTATTACATTGCCCAAAAGCTCGACGAAATGAGTAAAACAACCCAACAATCCTTGCTGGTACGCGTTTATCTTATCCGCGGAGACACTCCTTACTTCCTCGATATGGAATTCTGAAAAAGAGTAAAGAGTGAGCAAATACGAACTTTTGCGTATGACGATACATGATCATATTGGCATTGCCAAACGATATTTAACACGCGTTTCACTGCATGTCTCAATAAATCTTTATGCTGACTTAATTTAATTTTTCGCTTTACTCGGTCTGTATCCCATCGTTTTCCGAAGGCAAGCGGGGAATATATCGCCAAATTGAAATATCTGTCGCAAAAAACATCGTGGAGCTATCCTGAAGAGATAGTCCGAAAACAACCATTCTGGGCCCCCTTGAACAAGGGGAGTGCATGACGTAAAATATATAGACTGTTGTTTGTGAATTTGAGATCGTGCACCGACAACCAAAACTGTCAGTGTACGTATCGAACGAGCAAACAAATCGGACATCCGCGATGAGACATCATTATTTTAAGGTTGGCATTCATGAATTTGCTCAAAATCTTTTCCGGCAACGCGAATTTGCCTTTGGCACAAAACATCTGTGACTATCTCAACATCCCTTTGGGGCAAATCAAGGTGGAACGATTTCCGGACGGCGAAAGCTTTTGCCGTGTGGAAGAAGATGTTCGCGGTGTTGATGTTTTTATCGTGCAGCCGACTTGTCGGCCAGTCAATGACAGTCTCATGGAACTGTTGATCATGATCGAGAGTTTCAAGCGGGCCAGTGCGGCACGCATTACGGCGGTGATTCCGTATTTCGGCTATGCCCGACAAGATCGTAAAGACGAGGGACGCGTTCCGATTACGGCCAAACTGGTCGCCAATCTGATCACACGGGCAGGAGCAGATCGCGTTTTGGCGATGGACCTTCACGCGGCCCAAATACAAGGTTTTTTTGATATTCCGGTCGATCATCTTTCGGCTTCGCCGATTTTGGACGGATTCGTCAATTCACTTGGTTTTTCGCCGGAAGAGACGGTTATCGTCAGTCCTGATGAAGGAAGCATCAAGCGAGCAGCACGACACGTGAGCGCAATTGGGGGCTCGCTTGCCATTATCGACAAGCGGCGTCACGGCAACGTTGTTGAACAAGCCAATTTAATCGGTGGTCCCATCGAAGGCAAGGTCGCGTTCCTGTTCGATGACATTATCAGTACCGGCAGTTCGATCTGTGGAGCGGCGCACCTTCTCAAGAAAATGGGAGCAAAAAAGATTTTCATTGCGGCCACACACGGGGTTCTTTGCGGCAACGCCATCGAACAGCTTGGAAAAGCGCCTGTTGAATTGATCGCCCTGTCCGATACGATACCGCTTTTGCCGGAACAGCAACTTCCCAATATCAGAGTCGTAAGTACCGCTCCGGTTTTGGGTGAAGCGATTCGACGCATTCACTCCAATGAATCAATCAGCCAAATGTTTAAGAACAAAACGTTCGGAACCGGTCAATATTTTTAAGGTCGTTCCCGAAACATCCGTTTCCTGCGATCCGGGTTCAACGGAATCCGGCGCAAATACCAATGCAAATATCAGTATGTCGTTTCTCAACAGGCCGTTGAGGTACCGGCGCATCCGGGGGGCAAAACTCCCCGTAATCACTCATTTAACTTAGTCATTTAACTTAGTCATTCAACTTAGTCATTCAACTTAGTCATTCAACTTAGTCATTCAAAAACCCCGGACTCTTCACGAAGCGTCCGGGGTTTGCTCAAATCGACCGCAAAACGACAGTGAAATCGACAGTGAAATCGACAACCAACAGCGATTGCGGTTATCGATACTCAATCGTGACTTCATATCATCTGCAACTTCATATCATCCGCGACTTCACTTGTACTGAACCCAAATGTTGCGGTATTGAACTTTATTGCCGTGACCCTGGAGGTAGACACCGCGGGCTTCATCGGCTTCTTTCAAGCGACCGGGCGTTTGCTGCGGCAATTCCAGATCATCCTGAATCATGATGCCGTTGTGCATGACGGTCACGCGGGCATTGGCGACTTTTTTCCCGTTTTCGTACTTGGCCGGAGTGAAGTCAATATCGTAAGTCTGCCATGTGAGCGGAGGAAAACACATGTTGACGATCGGTTCGGTCTGCTGATAAAAACCACCGCATTCGTTGTTCTTGCCGTCCAGACCGAATGAGTCCAAAACCTGACATTCATAACATTCGGCAATATAAACCCCACTGTTCGAACGGGCCTGCCCCTGCTTGGTCGGCATGAACGAGGTCATGAACTCAAGGTGAAGCAGATAAGGTTTCTTTTCGAACGGAACGGAATTCGCTTCGGACCACAGAGTACCCGTTTCGGCATTGATCTTCGCGCCAGGCTTGAAGTTCTTGACGTCTTTGCCGTTAAACACTACGAACGCTCCTTCCGGAGCCGCCATACCAAGCGTTGGGCTCTTGCGCTCAACCTTTTTGACCTCACGCTCGCCTTTGTAGTGGAACGTCAACTTATCGCCGTCTTTCGTCACGAAAAGTTCACGAGCTTTTTGTTTGGCGTCAAAAATGATGTCTGCTTCCTTACCTTCTTTAACCCGTTTGGGAATGTTCATTTTTTGGCCTGTTATCACCAAACGATCGCCCACGATTTCGGCGGTACCGAAGAAGCGGGCCATGGAACGATCCCAACCTTCACCGGGAAGTCCGCCCGGATAACCAACCACGCGGAACTTGCCGTTTCCATCGGCAATCATCTGAAAGGCGCGACCGTCTTCCGGAGTAATGTATTCGCCCTGATATTCGAAATCCCGGGCAAATTCACTGGCCTCAACATCTTTGACGCAGGTCAATTCCTGCGCGCGCATCTGCTGTGCGCAACCAACAGACAGCAGAACGGCCATGGCCGCAAACAATAAAGTCTTTTTCATATAATCCTCAATTTTTGTTCTGGTTTGTTGTCAGCATCACACAGACGCAAATTCCGGGGTGCCCGCTGAATGATGTTCTGTACAATAAACCATATTGTATAAGACAACATAATACTAACACAACATGACATAATATAATGGCGCAAGTCCACAGAGGCGACCTGCGCCATCGCGCCGCTGTCGAACCGTTCCATGAATTAACGTTCGATCAGTTTTCTCATTTCGGGCGTAACGCGAATAATTTCAAAATCTTTGAACCACATCGTCGCGGCGGCACCACCGTGCAGTTGAAGTCCAACTTTACCGGTCGGCTGATCGTAAACATCGTCATGGAAATCGAGTGTCTGGAAACCATTCATGAAGTTGACAATTCGCTTGCCGATGGCTACGGTGCAGATCGTGTTCCAATTGTCATCCAGACGAAGTTGGGCGACGAATTCTTCGTTCTTGCCAAGCCAACCGCGTCCTTTGATTGGGGTACCGTCTTTGGCGAAACCGGCGGTATGCCAAATTCCCGAGGAAGCGTTTTTGGAACGCTCGCTCTTGTCGTCCGCGATTTCATTCTGGAATCCTCTCATGAACCAGGGAGCCTTTTCGCATTCTTCCGCGCTGAAATAAAGGCCACTGTTGCCACC
>JAQVID010000427.1 GCA_028695865.1 Thermoguttaceae bacterium
AACAAAGGTTGAACGAAGTCGGGATCAAATATTTTGCCTTTCCGAAGTTGGGTATCCCTGCGTTCTATCGACGACAGTATCCTGTCCGAAGTGAACTGCTTGACTTCTACGAACGGGAACTTCTTCCGAATGCTCCCGGCGAAATAGAACTCGCCGCGAAAGTGTGTCAGGAATATCGATCAATGTTATTGTGTTATGAAGCCGACCCGCTCCAATGCCACCGAAGTCGGTTGTTGACGTGGATTGAACGGCCGGTTCAATAGTATCGTCAGAAAGTCGGCAGATCGCCCGTTTAACGCGTTCGTTTTGCTGGTTGGTCTATTTGGTCGAACGTCGTATAACTATCGCATAACGCGGTCCTATTGCGGTTGGACGTCGGGAGGTTACTCCCGGCGGTTGTACCCTTGGGGCCGCGTGATTGTTCACTTTACTTCTTTTGTTTTTTTATGTGTTCCTTGACATTCAATACTTTCCATTGTAATTGGGGATGATTCATTATTCGATTTTGCAATTTGACGTCGTCCGTCAGAACGTCCGGTTCTATGATTCCTTGATCCTGCAATAAATCGATAAACTTTTTTTCGTTGGGACGTAAAGGGAAAAAATGAGCAACGGCTTCCTTACAAGTTTTTACAAGAGACAAAGCATATTCTCTGGATTCAGCGTCGTTTAATTGTTTTGAATGATGAATGACCGGCAATAGTTGGCGTTGTAATTCGACTGGATCGCAGTTGACACTATCCGAACCTACTGTTCGCCAATCTGTTCGACTCATGCCGCCATAGATTACCAATGTTAAACGAAGTTTTTCATCATCAATCTCTTTTTGATTGACAAGTCCCGGTGTATCGAATAAGTCCCGCGATTGACAACGTGTCAGTAACGCGGCGAGTTTTCCTGCCGCAAGTTCGTGAATATCAAGAACAGGAACCTTTTTCGCCTGGTATCTTCCAAGTTTACTGGAATCTCTTTTGGCAATATTCCAAAGCGGGATTCGGTACATATAGTTGAGATCTATTTCAAGGTTGCCGTTTTGTTGTTTGAAACTTTGATAAACCAGTCGCCATTTTCCACCGGCATGTTCATCACCCGGCATTCTCTTCACGCCGAATCCTTCACGCGAAAAAACATCCTGAATTGCTTTCTCAACGTCAGGACGTTCCTGGATCATTTTTTCACGATCAAGTTCCGCAATATAATTCAGATCAATATCAACGGAAAGACGCGGCATATTCAGAAGGAAGAGGTTAATCGCCGTACCTCCTTTAAGGGCAAATTTTCCCTTCAGAAAAGGATGGCTATTGATCGCGTTCAAAAGTCGGTACAAATGAAGAACTTTTTCTATGATCTCCACACGAAACCCAACTGTTTCGGCAATTTCAAGCAATTCTTCACGGGAATATATCACAATACAGTCTCCCATTCTTTGTTGAGAATAAACGTTGGAACAATGATATTCCAGCGTTTTATTAAATGTCCGCCCTTTCTGTTATTGCGATCCCAGTAAACAGGGCTCGAAGGGACAAGTTTTTCCAGCCGTTTCAAAAAGCGTTTATCAACCATCAAGCGTTCCTGATTGCGTTCGAGATAGAAAGCAACTCTTGCCACCGTTGTTGAATTGGACACAAGACGAAGGTATTTATTAATTATTGAAAGGTCAAAATACTCTATATTATCGAGAGACCGCCAAATTTCTTCCCAGCTTCCACCAAGTAATGGACGGTCCATGATATCCACAAAAGTACGTTCCAGCGAAGTGACCCGAACGGTTGTGTAACCGCGTGTATGTACTTCCACTCCCAATGTTTTTGCTGTTCGAGTCCAAAAGGTTGAAGGCAAAACAATACCGTTGATCCGGCAGTCAGAAAACCGAATGGCTTGGGATGCCCGATTGGACGCGAAATAAAATGTGTTCCAGTTGGTATAGGAACGGGCATGGAAATCAAGAGCCGTATGCCAGGCCAATACTGCATCTGGTGTTGCTTTTGCCGCAATCAGTATTGGATCGGGAATAAACAAATCCGGCGCAAGACCAAACGGCACAACGGCGTACAGTCCCCGTCGAACAGAAAGAATACGACCAGTCTTTTTATAATAAGCAAGAAGGGCTTTGCGTGTATTAACATTACCGGTCTTGTTCTTTTGAAGAAAGGCGTCCGCTTCCTCTGTCGTAAAAATATCGTTCAACATTAAAAAATCGCTGAACTTGTCGGATGAAGTTGGTTGACGTATTGCTGACATAGTATTAGTAATATTACTACTATTTCGTTATTTTGTCAAGCACCTAAAGACCAAAAAGCAAAAATTACTCGAATGGGTACAATTCTTGCCCCATATTAACGCGGCCTTGGTGTCTGGTTGGGCGTCTGGAGGATTTCGCTCCAGGCGTTTGTACCCTTGGGGCCGCGTGACTCTTCCATATCCGAACGGAAGTATCTGAGTTGTCTTTCACCAAACGGAAATTGGCTGTCAATAATCTCTATTAATTGTAATACTTAATGCTATTGTTACCGCTTTCATAAGTATCATAAAATAAGGCACCTGTGATACCTGTTACAAAAGCTAAATGTTCCGATAATCAACATAATCGACCCATTTTGACAGTGCTACAGTAGCGATATTCATAAGTGCCTTATTTTACGACACTTGCGAACGGGTCCTACCTGTTACTATATTCTATTATTGGCACAAGAACCTCTACAGGGGCTAGACAGTCTTTCTTTCTCTGGCGACGATTTCTAAAATCGGGCCTTTTTTCTTGAATTTTTATCACCTTCCGGTCTTGGAAACCGGTTCAACATTATTACGAAAGGTTTTGTTTTATGCAGACAGACAGTATTCGTGAAGGGCCTTATAAATATCCAGAACTTCCGTTGCCTGACGAAGAACCTGTGGACTACAAGTCAAATTATCTTGTTTACAGGAACGGTTATGTTTTCTCAAAATACTATAAACGCTTTTTGGCTTTCAGACCAAACAATCATGGTTACTTGCGTGTCTGGATCAACAATAAGGACGAATATGTTCACCGAATCGTCGCCGCCTGTTTTGTACCAAATCCCAAGGGCTATCGAGAAGTAAATCATATTGACGGAAATAAGCAAAACAACAATGCAGAGAATCTCGAATGGTGCAGTCGTTCTTACAATAATAAGCACGCTTTTGTTACCGGCCTGCGAAAATATTTGGAATTGGTAGAAATGGCAAGGTGTGAGAAAGCAATCGCTGGTCGGCGAAAGCGCCGTATTTACTCTGATGAACAGGCCCGCCAAATCAAGACTTTGATTAGGCAGGGATATTCTGACAGTCAAATCGTAAAAACCGTTGGTGGTTCACATGGTGCTGTGTATAGTATTAGAAAAGGTCAAACATATACGGAGATAAAAGAGAATGGATATTGTGATTAAAGATATTGAAGAAATTGTCCCTTACCATAATAACCCGAGGAATATCGAGAAAGCTATCGATCCTGTTGCGGCAAGCATCAAAGAATACGGTTTTTTACAACCTATTGTTGTCGATGCGGACATGGTTATTATTGTCGGACATGTTCGTTATCACGCGGCAAAAAAACTGGGGCTTGCGAAAGTACCTGTGCTTGTTGCTTCGAATCTTACACCAGATCAGGTGAAAGCCTATCGAATCGCTGACAATAAAGCTGGTGAAATTGCGGAATGGGATTTTGATCTTCTGCCAGTCGAATTGTCGGAGCTTCAAGGGATTGGTATTGACATGACGGAATTCGGGTTTTCGGAAAAAGAACTGACGAAACTTCTGGAGACTGATCTGCGACAGGGGCTGACCGATCCCGACGCTGTCCCGGAACCGCCGGACGATCCAATTACACAAAAAGGTGACCTCTGGATACTTGGTAACCATCGCCTTCTTTGCGGTGACAGCGCGAATGAAGAGGATGTTGACTATTTGTTAGATGGTGCAATTATTGATTTATGTAACACCGATCCGCCATACAACGTGTGCCTGATGTATTTTGCGTAGCTTACCAAATACGCGAAAGACGCCTTGATAACAATGTTCGATAATAACGATTTTAACGAATAATATTTTGCACAACATGCCAAGTTGCGGCAAAATACATAATCAGGAGAAATACGATTATCAGATGAACCGTGGTCGTTTGGTCGGCCAAAAGTGTCCAG
>JAQVID010000428.1 GCA_028695865.1 Thermoguttaceae bacterium
CAAGCATGTAAAAGTCGGCATACTTCGTTTGCAGTTCAAAGCAATGACGTCCGGCCACCGCGCTATTGGTTTTCCATTTCGGAAAGACGGCAAAGAACGGGTCGCGGCGGTCATGATTACCCAGAAGCGGATAGAGCGGTATTCCGGCCTTTTCGAATGGTTCAAAAAGACGCCTGGCCATCAGATAGTCCGACTCCAAACCTTTGTGATTGGCAATATCCCCGGTGATAATTACACCAGTCGGCTTGGGAGCAAGAGCAAGTATTTCCTTCGTCATTGTCTTGAAATTGCCAATCACATCACGCCCGTTAAGACCTTGCGTTTCTTTGGTTGGGATATGCGGATCGGTCACCAGTATCCAGTGTTCACACTCTTGACCATATGTAAAGGCCGCAAACAGAGCGACAAAAAACACAGACAATCCAAAAACAAATTTTTTCATGATTCACTCCAAAAAAACATACCGGTTTTACTTGCATTTTCATATCGCGCGACTCGCCCCCGTTTTCCCAAAAGCAAACAGGGAGTGAATCGCCAATAATCGAAACATCGGCAATAAAACATCACGGAAATCACCCTCCGGCGAAATGATCGCTTGATGTATCTTGCGCAAGATTATCGCTTTTTGCCTCGCAGTTCCCTGGCAAGTTTCATGGGACGTCCCGCAAAGAAATCATCCAAAATTTGGGCATGTTCCTCCGGAGTATAAAAACGGACATCTTCCAGCGTAACCCAACCGTTATAACCAATTTTTTCAATAACGTTTCGAACGGAAACCCAATCGATATTGCCCTGTCCGATCGGAACGAATTTTCCTCCCTTTTCGGCGGGGACTTCCGGCGGAGACATGCACACAAAATCTTTGATATGAAGTTTGGCAAGTTGAGCGGCGCCCAACGCGACAAGCCAATCTTGCGTCGGAGCGTATTTGAGATTGTTACCCAAGTCAAGATAAGCTTTAACCCAACGGCAATCGAACGACTTGACAAAGGCGGCCATAACCGATGGCGTGACCCAAAGATTACTCCACACGTTTTCCAGTGCAATCGTCACACCGCACGCCGCAGCTTCCGGGACGACCTCTTCAACGTATCGCCGGCAACAATCCGTTGCTTCGTTGTGAAGTTTGATATATTCACGATACGCCGTATTATCTCCTTCGACAACCCGGTCGATTCGGGCGTTTTTCGGGTCGAACGCGATTCGAAACCCCGAAGGCGGCAAGACGCCCGGCAATTCAATCTTGCTGGGAACAAGCAAAATCGCGTCGGCACCACACGCGGCAGCCAGACGCAACCCTTTTCGAATCGCCTCAATATCCTGCGCGACCGCCTCCGGTTGATTCAAAGAAACCCAGCCAAATGAAACCGAGTGAATACGCACGCCGCGATCTTCCGCAAAGGCTCGCAATTGACGCCCCTGCTCTTCGGTTACTTCACGAACGCCCGTGATTTCCACCCCTTGAAATCCGTATTTGGCGGCAAGCTCAACATTCTCTTTCGCCCTGGAACTGGAACAGCGAAGAGATTTGTACAGTTTGGTTTTGTAATTCATGGTTTATTCCTCCTAAACAACGATTTTAACCAACCGAAAACGTCGTGTCAACATGCGCGTTCAGGATTATTTACAGAATTCCAATTTATTACAGTGTACCTGATTCCAATTTATTCCAACGTACGAGTTTATTCCAACGTACGAGCTTATTCCAACGTACGAGTTTATTCCAACGTACGAGTTTATTCCAACGTACGAGTTTATTCCAACGTACGAGCCGAAGCCTGCAGAGAAGTCAAACACGTTCAGAATTCGATTCTTTACCTGAGCGGAACAGGAGCATGGTAATATCGTCGGACTGCTTTGCGCCATTTGCAAACTCGCGAATCCGTGCCATTTTTTCATTATTCAAATCACTTGAAGAACCACTGTTAGAACGATTCAGTTCTTCAAGCAGGCGCTTCGAGCCGAAATATTTACCTTGAGGATTAATCGCGTCCGTCGCTCCATCGGTGTACAAAAAGAGTGCCTCTCCCTTTTCCATTCGCGTATGCTGATTTTCGTATCCTTGCTGGTCGACAATCGCCAAAGGCAGAGCCGGTTTGACATCGACGAAACGGGCAGTGCCGGACGAATCAATCAAAATGGGCGGATTATGCCCTGCTCCTGAAAAGACGAGTTCCCCTGTTCGCGTATTGTACAAACCACAAAAAGCCGTAATGAACAAGGCGGCGTCATTGTACTCCATCAGCTCTTTATTGACCAACTTCAGGGCGACGGCCGGATTGCGAATCGCTTGAATCGTCGATTTAAGAAGTGTCTTGCCGACCGCCATGAAAAGCGATGCCGGTATGCCTTTGCCGGAAACGTCACCGATGCAAAAGTATATGGTCTCGTCGTCAAGGAGTGCAAAATCGTACAAATCGCCGCCCACCTCTTCTGCCGGGGTCATCATGGCAAACAAATCGACACCGTGTCCCGAAAACAATTCAAAATTCTTCGGAACCATACCGGCTTGAATCGAATGGGCAACATTCAGTTCGGAAGCAAGTTTTTCCTGCGCTCGTGCCGTTTCTGTCGTCTCATTGATATAATGCTGCAAATCAACCCGCATGTGATCAAAAGAAGAAACAAGCTTGGCGATCTCGCCAGTGCCGGCAACCTTGGGTAATTCACTGTCAAAGTTCCCCTGGGAAATCTCGGACGCCGCGGCACTCAAACGCGAAAGCGGCGTTCCTATTTGACGCGCTATCCAAAACGCCGGTATCAGTAACAACAGCATCCCGATCAAGCTGCAACATGGGGTTAGGCGATTGATCCGGTGAACCGTATCGAAAACCTGTTCTTCCGGCAAAATACAACCGATCGTCAGCCCTGCTTTAATATCTGTACCATAATAACACCACGCGGCTTCCTTGTTGACGGGCCGAATCACTCGAAGACGCCCGGTTACTTTCTTTCGAAACGCGTCAGATAACTCGGTGAGCATACGTCGATTCATGGGGTCTGTCGCTTTATCGGCCAGTGAACGAAGTGTTTCCTTAAACAACCATTCTTTTTGCGAATAGACTAAAAAAGTCTGCGAGGCCGACAGCAAAATCGGTTCGCCCGTCTGTCCCAGCGGGAGCGATTTGAGCAGGCTCTCCAGCCAATCAAGTGTGACATCCGCGGTGATCACACCGGCGACATGTCCTTTTTCGTCAAAAAACGGAGCCGAATAGGTCACCATAAGAACGTTCACTTGCGGATCGTAATAGGGTTCACACCAGATACCCTTTTTCGTGCGAATGGGCTCGACATACCACGGGGCAACGTAGTCCTCGTCAAGTGTGGTCCGGTCGCTTGATAAAATCTTCTCCCCTTCGCGCCAAACGTAAATCGCTTTAAATCCGTTTTTGTCTTGAGCCGCTTTGTCGTCTTGAAGAAAAATAATAACCGAACCAAAAACAGAGGGGTGCGACTCAAGTGTTCTTCTAAGAAGATTAACACTTCGCTGCCGCTGTTGGTCGGTCGAAGAAGAAAAAAGCCGTATATTATAATCAACGGTCGATTCAACACTCTGGAATTGACTCACGACCTCTTCCATGGTGGTATGAATCAAGGCGGAATACGTTTCGTTCTGGGAAGCAAACAAAATCTTGCTCATGAGCATGCGGTTCGTGTAGAATACAAGCACCAGAACAACTGTTGAACTGAACAAAATAATCAACAGAATGTAAGAAAAAAGCGTAAAATTTCTGTGTATCATATTATTGTCTTCTGGTTATTCTTCCGATTATTGTCTTCTTGCATTCTTCCGAAATATTTGGGGCGACTCCGCAACGGACTCCCATCGTTCCGGCCGGAACGACGTCGCTATGGAGGTTTTATCGGGCGGGAAAGGACATACGTCCCCTTGTCGTGTCACAGGTCCGACGCTTTGCATTTCTGATTCGCGATCCTTTTATCTTCAAAAAGGAGGCTGCCTTGCGACTCTTACAGGTATATTCAACTCGAAACGGCTCATAAACGTTCTGGTGAGTATATCCGCTTTTGTAATATTCTACTTGCAAAATCGACAAAACGCAAGAGCAAAAGTTTTTTGTCTTGCTTTTTTTTGGAAAAAAGGTATAATAGAAAAAAAGGAGGTCCAACCATGATACAGGCACGAAAAG
>JAQVID010000429.1 GCA_028695865.1 Thermoguttaceae bacterium
TAAAAAATAGGACAAATCGGATAAAACCTTGGGGAAAACCTATCGACAAGGCGTATTTTTTCGGCTATACTAAAAGTTGAGCGTATTTGGGGTATTTTGCCTTATTTTTTCAACCTGCCCGTTTTTTGTGTTCGGGCGGTTGAGGATACCTTGTCTTATATTACTTTGGCCCCTTATTTGTTTATCATCGCAGAGTCATTATGAAGGAAAAGCATTACGGATACGGACCTTGGGAGTATCGTTATGTTTGTCGCAGTTGCGGCCACGCGGTACGACCACCGAAGAACACTCTCCCGTGCAGTGTCTGTGGCGGTGACTTTACGCCGGAAAAGGTTTCCATGAGAAAAATATATTTGGAAGCCGAAAAGCCACTTGTTGTTGAAAAAGAAGAATATCTTCTCGAAAAAACATTTTGGGACAAAATCAAGAGTTTCTTTGGTTTCGATGTCCCTCCCCGATATGGTGTTCGTGAGATCAAGCGGCGTCCCAATCGCAAATGGCGGTGGCAGACTCATGCCGAAGTCGAGGAAGAATCGGGGATCATGAGACATGAAGATTTTCTTTGATGATTTAATCAGCTTTGCCGCCGCGGTTTTTTTGTTGCTTATATTAACATGCGGCGCTTGGACGCAAGAAGCGGACCTGGGAAACAGGCCGTTTTTCTTTAGGATTACCCCTAATGGAACCGGTTATCTTGCCGAAAACATTCCGGAGCAACCCAAAAAATTATGGTCGTGGTCTGCCAAAGATGATTCCATTGAAGGGACGCCCATCGTTGCCGATGGTCTGATTTACGTTGGAACAACTTCCGGGAAAATCATCGCTCTTTCGCTTTCAGAGGGAAAGCCGATCTGGACGTTTGACGCCAAAACGATGTTTCCCAATGCTCCTTTGTGGTACCAGGGAATCCTTTATGCCGTCGATTCCGATGGAACCTGCTTTGCTTTGGACGGGAAAACAGGAAAAAAACGTTGGAGTCATTCCATAGAGGGAAGCGTCAAAGGAAGTCCCAACGCGTTTGAAAATCTGATACTGTTCGGCGATCAGGGTGGGGGACTTTACGCTTTGGACCGTGATAACGGGACCGTTCGGTGGAAATATGAATGTGACGATCAAATTCAATCCTCGCCGGTGGTGTCCGAAGGGCACTGTTTCATCGCCGGGTGTGACGCTCATTTACATGTAATCAATGTCAAAACAGGCAAGCTTGTTCGCAAAATTCCGCTTGAGGCTCCAACAGGAACAACGCCGGCGATTTTTGGCGATCTTGCCCTGTTGGGAACCGAAGGAAGCGAATTTCTCGCAGTGGATTGGAAGAGCGGAACAATACGCTGGCGCTATTCTTGTGATCATTCTGTTCGAACGCCGCCGGCTTGTGATGGTGTGAACGTTTATTTTGGCGATCAAGGGCGTACTCTTGTGGCGATTGATTTGTCGAGTGGTAATAACATATGGGATGTCAAATCCAAATCCCGATTCGACGCGGGCATTGTTTGTGTGAAAAAAAAGGTGCTGGCCGTATCATTTCGGGGAATTTTTTATATAATTAATACAGGTACGGGCAAGGTTTCCTTTCAAGCCCGATTGGATGGCTACGTGACGGCCGATCCGGTCGTGTCGCGAGAATGTGTTATTCTGGCGACACAGGAAGGAACCATTGTCTGTTACGGCAAACCATAGGGGAACTGTAAATTCGACAAATTTCGAGTAAAAATGGTCCCCGACATTTGGGAAAAGTTTTGCGTGGAATGAGCAGTGCTTTTCCTTTCAAGTATTATAGATTAAGGATTGATATGATGAAAAGATTTTACGCAGAAACAGGGCGTTGCCTTGTGGTTGGAATTGTCTTTCTGATGCTGTTGTCTCTGGCCGGCCATGCCCGCGCCGCGGAAAACAAGGGCGGAATGACCGTCGAAAAAAAATGTCCAAAATGTGTCCAGGTCTCTGAAGACGGCAAGTTCTTCGCTCAATACCGGACGAATTACAAAGGCGCTCCGATTGTATGGCCTATCTGTTCGGCAGATGGTCTTCTCATGACACGAGCCTACCCGATGATCGAAGATGAAGACGTTGATGGTCAAAAAGACGCCGAACTTCTGAATATTATGCGTAACGCCAAGGCGGGCTCCGTTGCCGAAGCTCACGACCATCCGCACCACCGTTCGTTGTGGTTTACACACGGCAATGTGAATGGTTGCGATTTCTGGGCTTTGGACAAGCAGGCCGATATTGTACATGATGAATTTTCCAAACTGGAAGCCAAAGGCAATACCGCGATCGTTCAAACGAAAAATCGTTGGGTCGATACCAAGAACAATATTACATTCTGCAAGGACCTTCGAACGTTCGTTTTTGGAACACTCAAGGTTGATGGTCGCAAGGTTCGTTATATCGATCTGTACATTACCGTCACAGCCTGTCAGGACGAAGTTTGTTTCAACGACACGAAAGAAGGAACGTTTGGACTTCGCGTCCCGGGTACCATGGATGCCAATATGATGAAGCGTAACAAGCGGGTAGGAATCAAGTCCGAGCTTTGGGGTGGTCATATCATTAACAGTAAGGGCGACAAGGACGATGATGCCTGGTCGAAGAAAGCCAACTGGGTGGATTATTACGGTCCGGTTCCTGCCCGTTGCGATCAGGCCGGTTTGGACGCTTTTGCCAAAGCCGGTTCGCCCGAGGCGCTTAAGCTTGCGACCGGTGGTATTACGATCATGCAGCACCCGACCAGTTATCAGTATCCGACGTGGTGGCATGTACGAACATACGGTCTTTTCACCGCCAATCCATTTGGACAAAAAGATTTTGAAAAGGACAACAAAGCCGCCGATGGAACTCTTCGTCTTAAAAAGGGCGAGTCGTTCTCTTGTGGTTATCGCGTTCTTTTCCACGACGGCACGCTTACCCCGAAAGTTATTGACGGGTTGTACAAAGATTTTGCCGCCGCGAAATGCCCGGTCAAAAAATAGTATTGAAAGGCCAAGCCTGTGCAAAGCGGAGTATATCGAATTCTGGACGTAGCGACCAATCGCGGACGGGAAGCGATTCGTGTCATTGAAGACGCGATTCGCTTTGTGTGTGATGATTCGGTGATTACGTCGAAACTCAAGACGCTGCGGCATGAATTCGCGTCGCTCACCGGGTGTTTTCCGCCGGAGTTGCGGATGAATGCCCGGGCAACGCAGGATGATGTGGGAACGACCATTACCGCCGACGGCGAATATTTGCGAAGTTCGATGAACGAAGTTGTCACAGCAAATTTTGCCCGGCTGGAAGAATCGCTTCGCAGTATCGAAGAATTTTCCAAGATGGTCTTTCCAGACGTTTCGCCGGGCGTGGAGCAGCTTCGTTACTACACCTATACGCTGGAACGTCAGGTATTCGAACGGTTCAAGCGTTTGGACGAACAGAATCAGCGGCACTCACGTTTGGAGCGGTTGGAAAACGCTTGTGTATATGCTCTGCTGGACACCTCTGTATCTGATGGTCGTTTTTTGCAGTATGTGGAGGCGGGTGTCGATATCATTCAGTTGCGTGACAAAGCCGCAACGGATCGAGCTATTGTACTTGCGGGGCAGCGCTGGAAAGCGATTCTTGATTCGTCATGTTCTCTGGGAACACCGCCTTTGCTCATTATGAACGACCGGGCTGATTTGGCGCTTTGCGCCGGGTTCGACGGTGTCCATGTCGGGCAGGATGAGTTGTATGTCGAAGATGTACGGCGGATGGTTGGACCGGACATGTTGATCGGAGTTTCAACGCATGACATGAACGAAGTGCGGGCAGCTATTGCGGCCAAAGCCGATTATCTTGGTTTGGGCCCTGTATTTCCGACAGAAACGAAACATTGCGACCGATTCCCGGGTACCGTGTTTCTTCAAGAGTTCGCAAGAGCGGGAGAGCCGATTCCGGCGTTTGCTATTGGCGGTATAGACGCAACCAGGGCGGCGGACATTGCGTCCACAGGAATTCGGCGGGTTGCGGTCTGTTCGTATTTGACCAAGGCAGATGATGTATCCGTTTGTGTTGGTCTGCTGAAATCAATCATGAAGCCGGAACCGGAACTGCTTGACGAGCCGGGTCCGGAAGAAACGAAAACCGCTCAAGAATCGCAAAACGCCATATGCCGCGAAGAATCG
>JAQVID010000430.1 GCA_028695865.1 Thermoguttaceae bacterium
CAAGCAGCTTCTCATGATCGCCGGATTTGACCGATATTTGCAGATTGCCCGGTGTTTCCGTGATGAAGACCTGCGGGCCGACCGTCAGCCGGAATTCACTCAAATGGACGTTGAAATGTCGTTCGTCGATATGGAAGATATTATTGAACTGGTCTCACAACTGGCCGCTCGTCTCATGAAAGACGTCTTGGGACGCTCGTTGTCGCTTCCGATTCCGCGTATAACTTACGATGAAGCGATGGAACGATTCGGGCACGACGCGCCCGATTTGCGGTTCGGTATGGAACTAAAAGACGTTACGGACATAGCCAAAACCGTCGATTTCAAAGTCTTTCGCGCCGTGGCCGATCAAGGCGGACGCGTTCGCGGAATCAATGTCAAAAACGCGGCAGACAAATTCAGTCGTAAAGATATTGACGGCTTGACCGCCTGGACCGGCGAGCAATTCGGCGCCAAAGGAATCGTCTGGTTCAAAGTTGACGCCCAAGGGGTTTTGACCGGTTCCAGTGCCAAAAATTTCAGTGCTGAAGCTCTGAGTGCAATTGGTCAACGTTTGGAAGCCGGGCCGAACGACTTGCTCCTCTTCTCGTGCGACCAGTTCGGAACAACTTGCCGCGTTTTGAATGGTTTGCGCCGCCGTCTTGCCGCTCAATTAAAACTGATCGATCCAAAAGAAATGAACTTCTGCTGGATCGTCAAGTTCCCCATGTTCGATTGGGACGACGAAGAAAAACGCTTTGTCGCGACGCACCATCCGTTCACCGCTCCGCTCGACGAAGATTTGCAATACCTGGACAGTGACCCGGCCCGAATTCGCGCCAAAGCTTACGACCTGGTTCTCAACGGATTTGAATTGGGGGGCGGAACGATTCGTATTCACGATTCATCGGTCCAGGACAACGTTTTCAAGACGCTGGGTATGACGCGGCAAACCGCCCGGGAACAGTTCGGCTTTCTGCTCGATGCCCTGCGATTTGGCGCTCCGCCCCATGGTGGTATCGCCTTCGGACTCGATCGACTGGTCATGCTCTTTTCCGGCATGGACAATATCCGCGATTGCATTGCCTTCCCCAAAACAGCCAAAGCGGCCGATCTTATGACCGGCGCTCCCGCCACCGTTGCGGACAAGCAACTTGATGAACTTGCGATCAAAACCAATCTTCCCGCACCGAAAGCCGAATAAGGAGTTTTTCCATGGAACAGTTCGACATGATACAAGAAGCGACAAATTACATTCGTAAATTTTGGGACAAGAAAGCCGAAGCCGGAATCGTACTCGGGACCGGTTTGGGAAATCTTGCCCAAAAGATCGAAGCGGACGTCGTTCTTTCTTATACCGATATTCCGCACTTCCCCCGATCAACCGTCGAGCTCCACGCCGGCAAGCTCATTCTCGGACGCCTCGAAGGAAAAACCGTCGTCGCCATGCAGGGGCGATTCCATCTGTACGAAGGGTATACGGCTCAACAGGTTACGTTTCCGATTCGCGTCTTGAAAGAACTTGGCGCCAACCTGCTGATCGTCTCCAACGCGTGCGGCGGACTCAATCCGCAATTTGCCCGGGGCGATATCATGCTCATTGAAGATCATATCAATATGTTGGGAACCAATCCGTTGATCGGTGTCAATGACGAACGACTTGGCCCGCGCTGGCCCGATATGATCGAGCCGTACTCGCACGAACTGATTGAACTGGCAACGCAAGTCGCGATGGAGTCAAAGCTCCGCGTTCGAAAAGGAGTATACGTTGCGACGACCGGTCCCTGTTTGGAAACCCGGGCAGAATACCGTTTCTTCCGCGCCACAGGAGCCGACGTGGTTGGTATGTCAACTGTGCCGGAAGTGATCGTGGCGGTACATGCCGGCATGAAGGTACTTGGTTTTTCGATCATAACCGACATGGGGCTTCCCGATGCGCTGGAGCCGGTCAATCTCAATTCGATTCTCGCCGCCGCCGCAGACGCCGAGCCTCGCATGAACACGATTATCTGCGGTGTCTTGTCCCGACTGAGTTAAATTCTCTTGGTTGGCGATACTCCTGTAAACTTCGCGCTTCAAGGAAATCATGGCAATACAACGAACTCTATTCGACGACATCGGTCCGGACGACCTGTCCGGACTGGACGCTCTCAACGAACCTTTTTGGGTCGCGCGAGTCGTTTTCTCCGAAGGATTGGACGGCGTCTTCGACTATATGATTCCCGAGCACTTGCTTGATCAGGTAACCGCGGGCATGCGTTTGCTGGTCCCCTTGGGAAAAAGTAATCGGCCTGTCGTTGTCTACTGCCTTGAGGTATGTCAGCGAACCGCTAACGATTCAGGCGAATTTGCGCCAAACCGCCTGAAAGAAATCATTCGTCCCCTGGATTCCAAGCGTCTGCTGTCCGATAAAATGCTCGAACTTGCCAAATGGATTGGACAGCGGTATCTGTGTCCGTTGGGGCAGGTTCTCGAAGCGGTATTACCCGCCGGCGTCCGTGACCATGCCGGAATCAAACAAGTTACCGCCTGGCACGCTGTTGATGATGTCGATAAACGATTGGAGCAATTGGCCCAAACAAAAAAACGCGAGGGCGTCGACATCTTGACCTCCAAACAGAAATTGGCTCTGGACACTCTTCGCGCCGCCGGTGAGCCGATGACACTGGCCGAACTTGCCCGGGCAACCAAGTCGTCGCTTGCTCCGATCAACGCGCTCAAATCATTGGGACTGCTCCGAAAAGTTGTACTTCGTCGCCATAGTTCGGTCTTCGACTCCATGAATGTCAAAGTGGAGCGAACCGCTCCTCTCAAACTCAATACGGAACAACAGCATGTTCTCAACCGCGTTCTTACCGCCTTGCGAAATCGCGAGCAGACCACGTTTCTTCTGCACGGCGTAACCGGAAGCGGTAAGACGGAAGTCTATATTCAGGCAATTGAAGAAGTCGTCCGATACGGGAAGCAGGCAATCGTCCTTGTTCCCGAAATAAGCCTGACCCCGCAAACTGTTTTGCGATTTCGGTGCCGTTTCGACTCCGTCGCCGTCTTGCACAGCCATTTGACCGACGCCGAACGTCACGCCGAATGGACGCGAATCGCTTCCGGGAACGTACAGGTCGTCGTGGGGGCCCGCAGTGCCATATTCGCCCCGGTTCCGCACCCTGGGATAATTGTCATTGACGAGGAACATGAAAATTCGTTTAAACAGAATACGGCTCCGCGTTATCATGCGCGAGACGTTGCAGTGTTTCGTGGTCAACAAGAGCACATTCCAATTATACTCGGTTCGGCGACGCCATCGCTGGAAAGTTGGCACCAGCAGACTCACGGTGCATTCGAGCTTTTATCGATTCCACACCGTGTTTTGAATCAACCTCTTCCGCGCGTTCATATTGTCGATTTGCGATGTCGCTCGCTGGGTGGCTTTTCCCGGGGAGCAATTCATCTGGAACTGCTGCACGCGATTCAAGAGTCGCTCGATACCGATGGACAGATCATTCTCTTGCTGAATCGTCGAGGCTTTTCCACGCAAATTCAGTGTCCCCAATGCGGAGAAGTTGTGAAGTGTCCTCATTGCGATGTATCGCTGACTCATCATTTTCGCGAACAGATCGCTCTGTGTCATTACTGCGATTATCAAATTCCGGCGCCGCAGGAATGCCCTTCGTGCCATTTTACCGGAATTCGCTACAGTGGATTCGGAACCGAAAAACTGCAACAGGAGCTCACCGCTCGCTTTCCCGGTGTTCCGCTTTTGCGAATGGATACCGATACCATGCAGGCTCACGGATCGCACCAGCGCGCCTTAGATGCTTTTCGGGAAGGAAAATACCGCATTTTGCTCGGAACGCAAATGATTGCCAAGGGACTTGATTTTCCGAACGTTACTCTGGTTGGCGTCGTCAACGCGGACACCGCTTTGCATCTTCCCGATTTTCGTGCCGCCGAACGAACGTTCTACCTGATTACACAAGTCGCCGGACGGACTGGTCGTGGTGACCGTGAAGGCCAGGTCATTGTCCAAACATACAATCCGGATCACGCGGCCATTATCGCCGCCAGTCAGCATGACTACCATGGCTTTGTCGAAAAAGAATTGGAACTTCGTCGCGGGCTCCTCTATCCGCCGTATTCTTCGATGATTCGCATCGTGATTC
>JAQVID010000431.1 GCA_028695865.1 Thermoguttaceae bacterium
TTCCGTTTTTGCTCGACGATATCGTGTGGCTTTATTGTTGCGATTTGGACGGTAATCTCCTCTGGAAAAAGCATTTGGGCATGTTTACCTCCGTGCACGGTTTTTCGTGCAGTCCGCTTTTGTACTGCGACTTGGTGATTCTGTGTCAAGACCCTGATGCGCCGACCTGGGGATACCTGACCGCGCTGAATCGAAGGACCGGTGATGTTGTCTGGCGCATTCGACGCTCGCAAGTATACGGATTTGGTACACCGTGCCTGATTCATTCGGCGGGCAAAGATCAGTTGATCGTCAATGGTCCGGATATTTCGCGAAGTTATAATCCGGCAAACGGCGCTCAATACTGGTCCGTTAACGGACCGACGCAAGTCAATCCGTCGTGTCCGGCGTGGGACGATGACGCGGTTTATCTTTCGGGCGGCTGGCCTCGCAAGAGTATACTCGGAGTGCGAAGCGATGGCAGTGGCGATGTTTCGGAAACGCACGTGCTTTGGAAGAATCCGCGTGAAATCGTTCCGTCTTATGTTCCGACCCTTGCGCAAAAAGACGGAATTTTATATTGTCTGGACGATGCCGGAGTATTCTCCGTAATCGACGCGAAGAAAGGAACTCTTCACTGGAAAGAAAAATTACCGGAGCAGTTTTACAGTTCGCCGGTTATTGTCGGAAATCGTGTTTATTTGTTCGGGCGAGCCGGCACATGTTGGATATTCAAGGCGGGCAAGCAAAAAGAAAAGGTTGGCGAAAACAAACTCGGTAAAGGGGTGTGGGCCAATCCGGTCTTTTTGGACGATGGTATTTACCTTCGCTCGCTTGATACATTGTACTTCATCAAATAAAAATTGAAAGGGAAATCATGAAACGCTTGACGACTGTCGCGATGGGTTTGTCTCTTTTTTTGAGCACTGCGGCATATTTGTGCGCGTGCGAAGAGAAAAGTCCGGAACCACCGCAAAATATCGCTTTGGGAAAAAGTTATTCCTTGTCGGCAAGGCCCGAATACGGCCTTTGTACGGACCCGGATGACAAGATTCAGCTGGCCGATGGGAAGACCACAACAGGATACTTCTGGACGCAAAAAGGTACGGTCGGCTGGACTCGCGCCGGATCGGTCGCGATTACGATCGACTTGGGAAAAGTCGAGCCGATTGATCGCGTTGCGTTTACGTCCGCTGCCGGAGTCGCCGGCGTAACCTGGCCTGCCGCCGCGATTGTCCTGGTCAGTGAAGATGGTAAAGACTATTACGAAACCTGCGGAAATTTCCTCTCCGATGAACAAAAACGCAATGGTGTTTTCGACAACAACAAATACTCCATTCGCAAACTGACCAGTTCGCCTTTGTCTACCCGGGGACGGTTCGTTCGCCTGTATCTCTTCTCTTCCGGACCATTCCTTTTCACGGACGAAGTTGAAATCTATCGTGGTACCGACCGTTGCATGAAACGTCCACTTGGCAAAAAAGCAACCAGCGATATCCAGGCATACGGTGACCAGTGCCGACTGTCGTCCGCGGTGCAAAGTCGATATTTGAACGACGTGACCGCTGTTCACGGCATGATTCAGGAAGCGGTCAAGTTGGGGTATCTCGATGAACTCAAAAAGAATGTTCTCCAGCAGAGAGTCAATCGTATTCGCGGACAACTGCTTGAGCTCCCCCCCCCTGAATCCAAAGGATTCCGCGCTATTCTTCCTTTGAGCGAAGACCACGCCAAACTTTTGGCCATTCAAGCACGACTCTGGAACGCTGCCGGCATGCCCGCTTTGGCTGCTGAAGTCGTGAATCGTTGGGAGCTTCTTCCGTTGGTCGGACGTTTTCCGGGCAACACAACGAAAGCAAATCTTGACCTGCTCCGGGGTGAATCGCGACCGATTGCCGTCAATCTTTATAATTCGACAAGCGAACCGCTCAAAGCAACCGTAACGGCCAGCGCTGCGGGCAAGGGAGCCGGTCCCAAAGTTGAGTTCGCGTTGGTTCCATGGACCGACACGAATCGTTATATCCCGGTTCAGGCCGCGATTGTCGATCTGGCCCGGACGGGAAGCAAGTCGGACGCGTTTGATATTTTGCCTGGAGTTCCGTGTCAACTTTGGGTGACCGTCGATTCCCATGGTACGGCCGCCGGAACTTATCCGATTAACCCGAAGATCGAAGCGTCGGACGGAACACAAGTCGCCGTCGATACGGTCGTGAAAGTCTATCCGTTCGACATGCCTGCCAAGTCGTCGCTTTTGGTCGGAGGCTGGGATTATACCGATAAGCTCCCTGCTTACAGTGTCAGCCAAAAATGTATCGACTCTTTTATGAAAGTGTGCCGCCAGCACCATGTCAATGCCCCCTGGAGCCAAAGTCGGACCATGTTCAGTTGCTCCGTTCAAGGCAATCCCAAAGCTTTGACCGTCGATACGAAACTCATGGAAGACTGGCTTGCCCGCTGGTCCGACGCGAAAGAATATTTCGTCTTCCTGGCCGTGGGCAAGTCGTTCTGCGGATTCCAGCATGGAACACCTGAATTCGATCACTGGGTTGGCCAATGGGCCCGCTTTTGGAGTGATTGGTTCAAAGGACGAAAAATCGATCCCTCCCGGGTTAGCCTGCTTGTTTTTGACGAACCGGGGCTGCACAGCAACAAAGATACCGTCGGCATGCTTTGCGATTGGGCCCGAGCAATCAAAAAAGCAAATTCCGGCATGAGAATTTGGGAAGACCCGGTTTATACTCCGCCCACCAAGGGACCGGCCGAGCTGTTCGAAGTATCCGATACGCTTTGTCCCAATCGTCCGCAATGGTTGGCCGATCCGAAAAATTTCGAAGCGTTTTATTTGGCCGAACAAAAGAAGGGCAAGACGCTGCATTTTTATTCGTGCAGTGGTCCGCTTCGTCTTCTCGACCCGTATCACTACTGCCTGCTTCAGGCTTGGCACTGCTTTAAGCTCGACGCGAAAGCTTCGTTCTTTTGGGCTCTGACCGATGGCGGTGGGTACTCCTGCTGGAATGAATACGTATTGCCAAGAAACGCTTACTGTCCCATGTTCATTGATCCGGAAGACCCTGTAGTCTACAGTGCCAAGCAAATGGCCGCGATTAAAGAAAGTGTTCAGGATTACGAGACGCTTACCTTGCTCAAAAAGGTTATTGCCGATGCCCGAGCCAAAGGAAAGGCTTCTGCTCAGGTCGATCAGGCTGCCAAAACTCTGGAAGAAGGAGTCGAAAGAGTGCTCTCCGCGCCGGAGGCAAGTGATATTAGTTGGAACAAACCGGGTCAGCGGGATGCGGCCGATGCCGTTCGAAATCAGGTTTTGAATCTGTTGATCGAATTGACCAGATAGTTCGATAGTGATATATCGGCTGTCGTGTGCCTGAACGCCCTGGGCCGCTACCCCGGGGCACGCGGGAGAAGCGTCGGAGTTTAATCAGGTTTGACTGTAATAAAGCAGCACAAGAGAAGTACCAGGCCGCTGGTAGCGACGCAGTGACCAATGGTATCAGGAACAGGAACGCGAATCGGTCGAACGGTGAGCGTTCCGCTGCTGTCCTTGACCATGAACGCGTACTGTTGCTCCGGATAAAATCGCTCGACGAGGAACTTGGACAGAGTTTCTTTCAAGACGACGCTCTGAATGACGACCATTTCGACGCCGAATATGAGTAGCAGTACGCCCAACAGTGCCACATGTTCTCTTTTAACTTTCATGATTGTCCCTCGTGATCATGCTTGTCTCATGTATCCAAACCTGTCTGTACACTGACCTGTCTGTACACTGACCTGTCTGTGTTCTGACCTGTCGCGACGGGACGACAGGAACAGCGACAGAAACAATGGACACGACCGCCCGCCGTGGCCGACCGACAAAAAGGACTCTACACCAAGAGAAGGCCCAAGCGGAAAATCAGACATTTTTTCCGGAAAAAAGGGGGAAAAAAAGGGGTCGGGAGTAATTTTTGCCGGTATTTACACAATATAGGGGATATAACAAGATTAGATAAATACGCTCTATTCTTGCATCTCCTTTTTTGGTCGACCTTTGGGATTGAGCAGTGATTCCAGACCAAGGACCTTTACCGCTTTATTCAGCCAGCCACTCGAACCATAACGCAATCCGGTTTCGACGCTCGTTCTAATCCTCGACAACTCCCGCT
>JAQVID010000432.1 GCA_028695865.1 Thermoguttaceae bacterium
ATCGTCATTCTCACCTCCCTTGACGCCAGTTCAAAAGCGACTCCGTTTAAAGCCTGTGGCGTTTCAATCGGCGAAACGGATGTGGACGATCCACTGAAGAACCGTGCCGTTCACTGTTGGCCCTGGCCGTTTGCCAAACAAACAAAGATCATGGAGCAAATGAACCTGGATCATCACCCCATTGTACTCAGCGAACTTGAAGAAGAGAAACGTCTTTTTTATGTCGGTTTAACCAGGGCAAAAAATCAGATCGTGTTTGCCTTGCCCGTTGCCGGCGGAGACGTTAAATACAAAGTACCTGCCGAATCGAATGAATCGCAACAGCGTGAGAATGTCCATGCCGAGTCGGAAAACGCGCCGCCTGCAAAGTCCAAAAAGACCAAAACGGCGAAACCCAAGATGATAGAAAAAACAAAAAGACAATATACACCCAAATGCAATTTACTTGACCGGGTTTCGCCCGGTCTGTTCCACTGGCCGAATCTGGACAACTGGCCGATGCAAGACAAAGAGCCGGTCAAGAAAATAACCGTTCCGGGCTGGAACATCGCAAATTCCGATGAACCATTCGAGCTGGAAATGCTTCTCCTGCAAGAATCCGATCCACTGGGATTTGACAGGGAGTTGCCCGGGGTCTGTGTCGATCCGTTACCCAAAGATGTCCCGTTTGAGCGTTATCCGGCGTATCTTTCTCCAAGTTTGGCTGAAAAACAAACCGGCAAGGCGACTCTCATTGATCGTTGGGAGGTCATGGCACAGGATGGAAGACTCGTTTGGGACGACGATGTTTATGCCCGATTCGGAAACGCGTTTCACGAATTCGTTGCGATGGGCCCTGAAGGCGAAAGTTCCTCCGCGGAACAGATTCTTGCCCATTGGAATATTGACAAAGCTTTTGCTCCCGGCTTCAAGACGGCCGTCGACCGTTTTTATGAACACGTCAAAAGCAAATGGCCTGGTGGTCAGATCATGACCGAAATGCCGATTACACTCCTCACCGAACACGGCAGACGGTATCAGGGCTATATCGATTTTTTGATTGAAACCGACGACGGCTTTGTGATCATCGATCACAAAACACACAAGAGTAACAGCGACGACGAATTTGGATTATACGCCTCCGGACAGAAGGCTCAACTTCAAATATATCGTCAGGCCGTACAAAAAGCAACCGGCAAGAACGTATTCGAGACAATCATACACTTTCCGTTGGGCTCACGAATGTATCGCGTCGAGACGGATGACTAGTGGTTTGTTACTCTTATAAGTATCGGTTGGCGCGATTTGGAACAGACTGGACTGCCAGCGCGGGCGTCTCGTCCGCACGCCGGGTAAACAGACGCCCGCGCCTGTTTGAGCAAACAAAGTACAACTACTGTTTATTTGTGTAACATAGCACTAGTTCAGTCGTTGTCATTGTCGTTGTCATTGTCGTTGTCATTATCGTTGTCATTGTCGTTGTCATTGTCGTTGTCATTGTCGTTGCCTTTCTATTGATCGGCGAATCGTCACCGTATCGGCCACTGTATCGTCATGCACCGTCATGTATCGATCACTCCAGGACAACTTTGTTCGGCTCTCCGGCAATTTCGCGGACATATCGAGGGACCGCGTAGCCCGGCAAGCGTCGGCGGAGTTCGCCAATGATGCGGCGGCCAGTCTCTTCGTTCACTTCGAAGTCGGCCGCGCCTTCGACCCGATCCAACTGGTGAAGGTAATACGGGAGCACGTGATAAAAGCTCAGTTTTTCAAACAATTCAAACAAAACGTCCGCAGAATCATTTACACCACGTAAAAGCACGGATTGTGACAGTAATACAATATTGCAACGCGCCAGTCGCTCGAAAAGGGCAATGACCTGATCGTTTATTTCTTGTGGATGATTGATCTGAAAAACCATGAAAAGCGATTGAAACCTGTTTTTCTGTGTGCTGGCCGACCACCGTGTAAAAAAGTCCGTCCAGGAAGCATCGAAGTATTGCGGGGCCAAAATCGGAGCACGGGTATGGATTCGTACCCTATTAACATATGGCAGAGTTTTGATATAATATAAAAGCTTTTTGAAATCATCCAGTTGTACTGCCAAGGGGTCGCCGCCGCTGAGAATGATCTCGCGAATCGAACGATTTTCGCGTATTGGCGCAAAAATCGAAGTCAGGCGATCTTCCACCGACTGGCCGACTGGAACAGGAAAAAGGCAATTGGCCTGCTTACAGTGTCTGCGAAAGCAATAGCGGCACTGGGCAAGGCAACTTGAGGTTGTCAGGACAAGTGCCCGGTAGTCATACTTTTGGAGAACGCCTGACGGAGCCTGTTGGCTTTCGGCAAGCGGGTCACGCATGAAACCGGGAACAGCGAGCAATTCGTTGTTTCGGGGCAAAAATTGGAGCAAAACCGGATCATTCGGGTTGCCCCGGGTTATCCGGTCCAGTAGTGTGCCCGGTATTTTCAGGGGAAGGCCTTTGGCGGCGGATACACCGTCGCTGACCACGGAGTCTGGCAGTTGCAGTTGTGTGGCAAGCCGGGTTAAATCAGTAAATAAAATTCGGGCCGCGTTCGACTCGTTCGATTCGTTCCCCATAACAATCGTATCCCATAAAGCATTTTTTTAACAACGCAATAACGCAAGTAACAAGGAATCTAACAGTGTCATCATACAACACAAGCGACTTTCGTAAAGGTCTGAAGGTTCAAATTGACGGAAATCCGTTTATTATGATCGAATGCAATTTCGTCAAGCCGGGCAAAGGGCAAGCTCTGTACAAATGCAAGCTCCGTGACCTTACCCGGGGAACGGTACTGGAACGGACGTACAAGAGTGGCGACGAACTCGAAGCGGCCGACATTCATGAAACCGATACCACGTTCATGTACGAGATGAACGGCGTTTATTTCTTTATGGAAAAGGATACCTATGAGCAGTATGAACTTTCCAAAGAAATGGTCGATGAAGCCGCGAAATATCTCCTGCCCGACATGCCGTGTAAAATGCTCTTGTACAACGACCATCCCATTGGCATTACGCCCCCCAATCACGTCATTCTGAAAGTTCAGTATACGGAACCGGCTGTTCGTGGTAACACGGCGACGAACGTTACGAAACCGGCGACAGTAGAGACGGGTGCCGAAATAATCGTTCCCAACTTTGTTGAAACGGGCGAAGTAATCAAAGTCGATACGCGAACCGGCGAGTACATTGAACGCGTCAAGTAATCCAGGAGCACACGAACGTGTCGCCATTGCTCTTTCGGGTGGCGTTGACAGCAGTGTTGCGGCAGCACTCCTGATACGGAAGGGATACGATGTTTGCGCGTTTTTCATGCGGCATCGCCGACAGGCAACGTTGTCTCAGGAGGAATCTCCGGACTTGTGGAATTCGGTCGGGGCAAAAACGAACGTTTATTATTGCCGACAAGAGCCGGACGGAACTTTTTGGCAAACGCGGTCGCTCCCGGCCAACTTTGCGATTCCTGTTGAAGCCGCGGACGCAATGGGCGTCGCCGCTTTTCTGGGGATCGATTTTACTCTTTTCGACGCGGGAGAACCGTTCGAAACCATTGTCGATCATTTCGTTGACCAATACTATGCCGGTCAAACGCCTAATCCATGCGCGTTATGCAATCCACTGCTCAAATTTGGGCTTTTGGTCGACGCGGCGAATGCTTTTGGTTCGACTCGTTTCGCGACAGGGCATTACGTGCGAACCATGCCTCATTTGCTTTGGCTCGACGATTTGCGCCGTGACGTTCCAAACGATGTCATTCCAGAATGGCTGATGAATCAAAACGCCGATTCCATTGCCATGACACGCGGCCATACCGCCAAAGATCAGTCTTATGTCCTCTACGGAATTGACCGCAGGCGTCTGCCTCAATTAATTTTTCCGCTGGGAACACAAACCAAGAACGTGACGTTGGCCCAGGCGGCGGACTTTAAGCTTCCCACGGCGAATAAACGCGAAAGTCAGGACATTTGTTTCGTTGAAGACGGAAAGCATGTTGAGTTCCTTAAAAGCCGGGCGGACGGTCGTCAGACACAAGGTAATTTCGTCTCGCTCGACGGAAAGATTCTTGCCCCACACGCCGGCTATGAACGATATACCATCGGACAGCGTAAAGGATTGGGCGTTGGTTTTG
>JAQVID010000011.1 GCA_028695865.1 Thermoguttaceae bacterium
CCTTTGAAAGTAGCAGTGAGTTTTGCATGTGTTGCGAATGTCCAATCGGGAATGTCATATTGCTTTAGTTCATCAGATATATCACACGGTTGGGCAAAACCGGGGGGAATAAACCAAATACGTGCCGGACCAAGCGTGTTTATTCCGCCACAACCGCTGCAGTCTTTCTTGCTCTCCTCTTTTCCTGACGTGTATGGTTCCATTTCCACATGGCCACAATTGCACTCATAGTATAACTGCCGATTATCCCAGTTATTATATCTTTCATTGGAAAACGGAGACCAGATGGCGAAGGAAAAATGCCGTTTGCCGTCAATATAAACTTCTTTCCCGGGAGCGTAACTCGTTAATGCCTGTGGCAAACCATAGGTAGGAGCGTATCGCAGAACCGGCTTGGTGCTGTTTTCGGAACGCACTTTGTCAAATACGTACATTCCCACGGTGTCGGTCGGAAACGCGTAAGAAGGCAAAAGCGATTTGCTAAAAAGAAGATCAAGTAGCTTGCTGATATTCAAGGGTGTAATATCCGTTTCGACAGACGACTCGGAAGTCGTGTCGTCATTGTCGTTGTCATTGTCATTCACGCCAGAAGGATCAACGACCTTTTCCTTGAGTGCCGCCAATAATTGTGCCGGAATACTCTCTATCCATTCGCTCGTAAAAGCACTGTTCCCAGCAAGAACAGATTTTAATTCGCGATTGATTTCTTGACGCTTTTGTGCAAGCCACGATTCCAGTCCGCGATATGAAAACGTTGTTTCATTTCCACGACAGAAATCCAGAACCAATCCGAGTGTTGAAAAGACATTGGGGTCCTGCATGTTTTGTATTCGCTCTTGTTGAAACATGCTGAAAATCATGGCGAAAAGGTGACGTCGTACAATCTCTTCATTGTCTATATTCAGAATGGGATTCATAATCGGCCCGCCAATCATGACGGCGGGTTCTTTAAAATAACGCTGGTTGTGAGAGTCGTGGTCCGCATAGGTCAAAATGGTGGACAGAGACGAACCGCGACGTCCGGCGCGTCCTGCCCGCTGTTGATAATTTGATCGGTTGGGGGGAACATTACGCATGGCAACGGCAGTCAATGAACCAATATCAATTCCGACTTCCATTGTCGTTGTGCAGGACAAAACATCGACAGGAATTTGTGCCTCGTTATCGTCGCGATCCGGTAATGTAATATCCTGAAAGCGGATTTCATATTTTTCGGCACGTGTAAAAGTATCTTCAGAATTGGCAAGTGCGCCAATTGCCGCTGTATGTTCTTTTGCAATGAACGGATAAGGTATTTCGCCCGTGCTCCACATTTGTTCGGTTGCTTTACGATAGACGCGTGTTCGCTTGGATGCGGCACTGTTCGGGGCAAGCTCTTTTCCATTTTCTCCCATATTGAGTTTCTCGATCTTGTTTTCGCTCAAACAAAATGGACAAATATGTTCAACGAGTGGGTTGTATGGATAGATTTGGGTACATACTCGACAACGCAACCATCCATTTGTAGCGGTCTCTTCACCAATAGCCCTGTAATCAAGTTGCCCACTTTCAAGAAAGAACCCATTGCTGGTCGTACGATCACAAGACCCCATGGTATCCCTAAGCCAATTGAACCATTTGGGAGTATTATTTTTTTCCGACGAAAACCCCTTTTTGGCGAAATCCTTATCACCAACGATCTTTGTAATTTGACTTATAAACAAGTCGTTGGAACGCTTCGGATAATCTTTTTCCGGATTATCAATCCAGGTGTCTGGAGTACCGCGCAGATGAACCGCACGATTACCGAGCATAAGTTGAACCCAGATATCCAGAAGGTTACGCTTCCATTCTTCCGCTTTGTCATCGGAAACCGTTTTCGGAACCGGAAGCTGTTTCCACTCATCTTCCTGAACAGCACCATCGCACGGAACAATACGCGCAAGTGCAAGCGCGTGAAGTCCGGACTGCGCGTTGAACAATGTGTCATAAAGTGCCTGTAATATCGTTTCCGGAACGGCTTTTGTCCCGTCAAAGGCTTTTACGATGTTTAGCCAGGTACAATTTGTATTGTCTAAGTTTTTTTTTATTTTCTTCCATACCATATCGAACAGTTCGTTCTGTTTGAGAATGGGAGAGAGTGTAATATTTTTGTCATATGCGCCTGCCAGAACAGCAAGATAGGCAAATTGAAACGATTGGGTTTGCAGTTCCTTAAAACGTTCCAAAAGATAGCTGTACCCGTGAATAAGCAGAGGTCGGATGGCGTCACGAAGTGAATCCGTCGTAAGAGTCCCGGCAAGACGCGAGGCTGACTGCCGACCATCGGAGAATATCAACGTTTTTCGTCCTTTAAGCGGCGTGTTTACCTCCGGAAGTTCCGGTTGTTCCAAGAGCTGCGAGGTGACCATGACCTGAAAGGGTGCGTCTCCTTTTGTCGCATGGTCGCGAATCGTGGTTTTCTCATTGCAGATCGGGCATTGTAAGAACAGTAATGCTTCGTTTACCCCATTGTCGCTGGACGTTTTTGCCTTCGGCGTGGCGGGAACCCAGACGGGTGTTGTATTGTTCCCCTGTGGAGAGTCTGAAAGTGTTCCTGTGTGGAAATTAAGATAGAGTTCCCGATAGGGCGGCGGATCAACGGCTTTTTTTGACTTTTTACTGGTAGTTTTAACGCCCTGAAAAGGTTCCGATAACAGAATGTGAATCTTCTTTACAGTACCGTCTACATTATCGATTTTTCCGCAATCATCTACCCATAGATAACGGGGTTCTTGCAAGTCATTGGTATAGGCGACGAAATAGGCGGTTCCGCATTTTCGGCAGGAATGAAGTTCAAAGACGCGGCTACCACAATTGCAGTGACGTTGTGACGTGGGGAAGAGTTCGTGACAGTTCGGATTACTGCACATCCACAGACCGGGCAGACCTCGATAAAAACGGTGTACTCTTGCCGCAAATAAAGGCCGATCGCCGTTTTGTATCATGGAAGCCACTTCCACAAGCTTATCCGTTGCCGCTTTTGCAAGATTTTGCTCGACGTGGGGAAACAATTTATCCGCGAGCTTGTCAATTTCCTGTGGCCCCTCCTGATTGTCCATGGTGACCGGATCATCTTCAACTTTTGTCAAACTGGTTAGATTGGCAAGTCGGCCAAATACAGCAAGTGACTTTAGTTTTTGTGATACCTCTTGCATTTTGATTTGATCTTGCCGGAGCTTTTGCTGATCGAGTCCTTTTAGCCACTTGGCAACTTCTTGTGTTCCGGCCCCGGAAGGTTGGTGAGCAATTTTTTTATCGTCCGAGGTAATTGCAACAACAGAATCTTCAGGTACACCACTCAATTGAGCGGCAAATGTTCTCGCGGTCTCTTTTTCTCCGAATGAAGCACTGGTACAAATGACCTGAAACTGGTCGGGCTTTAAATCTAATCGATGTTTTAAACGTCGAATGAGCATTGCCACTTCAGTTCCTTGTGCCCCGTTATACAGATGCGCTTCGTCGAGGACCAGGAAAAATCGTTGTTCAGGATGATCCTGATAGAATTGTTTCGTTTTGGAGAAGATGTCTCGTTCAATGGGACGCAGAAGCATATATTCCAGCATTGAGTAGTTTGTAACAAGAATGTCAGGCGGCAACTCTTGCATTTCATATCGAACCAGCAGTTCCGGATCGTATGGTCTTTCCACCGTCCGCGCGAGCTTGCCCTCTTGTAACCAGCGACTTCCCGAAGTTCCATACCACGAAAGGAACCCTTCCGCGGCTTTTTTTGGGGTTTCGTAAACGGCAGGAAACTTGCCCTTTTGGAGAAGATTCGCTATTGCATCATTGGCAATCTTTTTCTCCATTTTGTCGTCACTGTTCAAGGCACGGTCGGCCAGCTTCGCAAAAAATTCCAATCCTGCATACTTTTTTTTCATCTTATCGGAGAATGCCTTTTTCTCCTCATCATTCTGTGGCAGGGAAACTGTACCGGGAAACAAGGTGCGGCCCGTGTATCGTCCGAACTTCACAGGGCGATGTCCCACGGTGTTAAACAGCTTCATACACCCATCAGAGGCGAATAACCGTCGCAAACGCCCAAGCTGATCATTTACAAGCGCGTTCATGGGATACAGAAGCAGTGTTCGCACCGCGCGTTGCTCAAATGAGGGAAATTGTGCCTCAAAAAGCAGACGCCCCAGAACAGGCAACAAAAAACATTCCGTCTTTCCAGAGCCCGTTCCCGTCGTTACGATAATGTTTTTGTGGTCCGTCAAGAAAGCTTCCAACGCATCAGCCTGATGTTGATAAGGAGGATTAAAGACGATTTCTTCCTTCGAGAGCTTTTCCAGCCCGTTAGCGATGAACTTGTCAATACGCAAGTTGGAAAACCTTGCGGCCTGCTTGTAAACGGCGGTACTTTCAATATAAGGAGACTGTACAATGATGCCGTTTTTTCTCAGCAACTTTGTACGTTTGTCCAATATTGTGTTATCCGAGAGATGATATGCAGACTCGATGTAACGGAGCAACGCCTCTTGAATGTTTTCGATTTGCTTGAACATGTAACTTTTTCCTTATTCCTGATTTACTTTGATTGTCAGTACCAGTTTGCAATTGCATACTGGTGTTTTTACTTTGTTGATACTTTCTTGCAAATACTTTACGCGAAACTCGTAATGTCGTTTGGCCAATTCCAGTTGTTGTTCGTAAAGTCTTTTTGCTGGTTCGTGATTCAGTCGTGAGGTGAGCGAACTTGCCTCACTTGTTATTTTTCGATTTTGTTCCGTGATTTTATCGCTTAAAAGATCGTACTTCATCTGATATTCATGACGGAGCAATTGAGCTCGTTCAGCAAGAACATCTTCAATATTGCAGGGCCAGCGTTGCAAAGTTGCCTCTCGTGCAATCGCGGCATGTTGCTCCATCTGGCCAGAAGGCAATCCATTTTCTGTAGAAGCAAGGTGCAAGTGTGGCGGCAAGGTGGTCAACAGCATTACCATTTCATCATTTGGTATCCGATCGTCTCTCAAGCCGGTGCTCTTGTGTCCGACTATTTCAAGTCCGCCGGTCATGAGCATATCAAGAAAACGATCGTCAGCCTCGATACCCGCTTCGAAGCGGGTCTGTTCGACGTCACGCATTTGTCTCAGCAGTTTTTGATCAGTAACGGGGAGTTCATCCAACAAACGCGGGTGAGGAAGTCGTTCTCGTTCAATGACAAATACAGTAATATAATACAACCCGGGTGTTATGCAATCGCCGTTGTCAAAATGGGACCCGCTTTGAAAATACAAATGCCGGGGGGCCTTAAAATAACGGGCAAAGGCCTCTATTAAACCATCGTGCAGTTCTGAACCAAAATTGAAGAATTGCAAAGGAATGAAATATTCATTATTGCACCTGTCCCGGCACGGTACAATTTCTCTTGGCGGAAGCTGGATTGCGTTCCTGTGCACTATGTATGGGACCACGGAAAGAGGCTCCTCTTGCAAAACATCAAGAACGGGAATGGGATAGCACCGACGATCTTGTTCGCGAGACTTTTTAAGAACGTTGAATTTGTAGTAATCCGGATGTTCATATCTGGAGTAACGACTGTCGGAGTAGAACGATTTGTCGCATATATGATGTTCTACCAAAAGTCCGATCCAGTTCTCCAATGCGCTTTCCGTCGGATAATTGTCGTTTCTCACGGAAGGAATGACGGGGGCGACAGGTGTATTTGTTCTTTTCCATATTTCCCTGGCGTCACTGTAAGGTACAAGGTGCATAATATCCTGCTCAGGCTCATTGGAGGGTCCTTTTCGTTTTTTCAGTTCATTCTGGTCGTACAAGACGGTATCGCGTATCTGGTTGGCGATTTTTATTAAAATTGTTTCGTCCTTTTCAATATTCAACAGTTTATGAAACATATCATACGATTCGTAAACATCTGCAATCTGTTCATCGATGAAACCACGCAGGACAATAACTTTGAGTGTAACATCCGTTTTCTTGCGCATTCCCAGACGAATGACGCGGCCGATCCATTGTTCCATATCTATCGGCTTCCACGGCAATGAATAGAAGACCAGTGCATCCGCGTTTTGCATATTATACGATTCCCGAGCATCATTATGAGCAATGAGAATTCTTTTGGATGGGTCGTTCCAGAAGTGTTGGAGTGTATTACTGTTATTGGCTTTGTCCGTATGGCTTTGGATGTCTGAATCAATATCGCTCTCTGCGTTCTTGTTACGTTCCTGATCAAAACGAAGAAGTCCGATGTCAGGGAAACAGTCCTTCAGCCGACTCTCCAGATAATAGACTGTTGGCATATCTTGTGCCGCGATGACAAGTTTACGCTGTTCATTATACCTCGAAGTATAATCCGCATTGTAGAAAAAATCGATAAGATAATCGACCAACGTATCAAATCGCGCATCGCCCTGATTCCTTGCGCACCGCAGTTGCAGACGGGAAATATCTTCGTCAAAGTCAGAAAATTGCCCCTTGTAATCCGAGATTCGTTTGGAAAGTATTTGTCCGCCGATGACACTTCTGCGTGTAAAAAGTAATGCGCTTTCCTCGCTGATGAATTTGCGATTGAGCAGCGCTTTTGCCAGTTTGCGTGCTTCGGAATACCTTTCGTGATCATTTTCAAGTGGTTCCCCGGTGAGTCGTTCAACATAAATTTGCGGTAATTCATCGCGAAAGTCCGCGCGTCGCGATCTCAACATACGGTCTTTTAAAATGGGGTAATGAAGTGATATTGTATCTGCCTGACGTTCGGCCAACTCCGCGCATTCCGAAATGAGAAGGTTCACCAGGTGACGATCTTTGTCATGGCCAAGAAGCGGAGTTGCGGACAGGATGAGAATGCTCTTGTATTCATCGGCATGACCGGCAATCGGGTCAAGTATTTCGTCGGATAAATGATGTATCTCGTCAAGTATTAACAGGTCAAGGATTTTAGGATCAGGTCTTTCGATTATCGGGGGATAGTAGAAGATATAACCATCGTCGGGAATCCGGTTATCAGATCGCTGAGATTGCATGTGTGCGGCATCTGCTTTTATGAATATATGATTATTGCGAATGAGGTCCGGGTGTTTTTCGCAGAAACGGTGCCGCCAGAAAGACGGCGACAAGCGGCCAAATATTTCATCTCGCCATTGTTTCGCGCGATTTTCAGAACCAACGACTATGCCAACGCGGCACTTCCCCTTGTTACGAATTCGCAATGCATTGGCAATCATCAATGCTTCAAGCGTCTTTCCCAAGCCGACTTCATCGGCAAGCAAGTGGCGTATTTGTGTTGCTTTGAGTACCTCTTTTACAACATATAACTGATGTGGATAAGGGACTAACCGAACACCAGTTCCCCCCAAAGTGGGAGATTGTGCCAATTCCGCCTGACGTCGAAGGGCTTGAATCCCGTGAATCATCTTCTTGTATTCTGCGCACGGCTCATTCATTGGACAAGACCTCCTGAATCATTTGCATCTGTTTCTGCTTCCACCAGAGGAGTGAAATATACCGCATTGATTGCCTGTCTCGCAACATGACGTCAAATGTCGCATCTGCCATGTTCGCGTTAAATCGGGATGGCTCCCAAAGAATGGAAAAGACATTCTTTGTTACCTCGTTATTCCACAACTCGCGATATGGATTGCCTTTCAAGCCCGCCTGCAGTTTTGCAAACATGTTTGCAGTCTCTTTCCACGCAGAGCTCTGCCCTGTCCAGGTCTCCAGATTAGTTTTGATATTGGCCTTGGCTTCGTCCACTGTACGGATGAGTTGCAGTAACGCATTGCATCTGTACTGGCAAACTTTAAGAATGGTATTGTTTGCATCAGTAAACAACTTGCTCAAGTCGCTTTCGTTCATTTCGCGAAAGCGGTCTTTCATGCTTTCAGACTGCAACGAATTTTTGATGTACTGGTTTAAAAACGCACTGGCCTCTTCGGCTACGGTGTTTTTTATCCCGATTTTTCGAAAGAGATCGACGATGGCATTTACAGCCTCGTCCAGCACACCATTGTTGGGTTGTTTTATTCGCATCCGAAGTGGTTCTTTTTCATATTCCAAATGACACACCATAAGCTCTTTCACTTGTTTTGTGAGCTCGTCAGATATGTCGCTTTCTGAAATATCCCGTTGTTTCCGCAACTCTTGCAGCCAGCGTTCCCCGCATGTAATTTCCCAGAAGACACTCATCAGTTCATCGAGAATCCTCTTGTGCTGCAGCCGCGCAAAGGCGCGGTTTATCAATGCTTGCTTAAATGCCAGAATGTCGGTCACGATATTTTCCAGTCCAATCGCGTGCTCTGTGTCTTTTCTTTGTCGCAGTTTTCGCTCAGGTACTCGCAAAAGTGTCCCGGTTGAGATTGTCGCGGATTCCTTAAATACAGATTCGGCATGATATATTCTGCCATGCGCTCTCGTATTCTGTTCGTTCTCATTCTTTGACACGGCGCAATACAACCGCATATCGTCAGGATACAAGGGGTATCGACCAGGTACATGTAATATGTCTTCGGCGTACACTTCATCTCCGTCGGATTCGGGACAGGGATGTTCTGACTTGGCATCAACCCACCATATTCCACAGTTGGCAGATTCCAATCGCCATTCCTGATGCCATATATTTCCTATATCAATGTGCAATATCAAGTCTTCCTGACGTTGAATCAATTGCCAGAATTTCTCTGCCAGAAGTTCATTCTTTTCAAGAAGTGTCGTATTGAACAACCGAATAGTATACGGAGTGATTTCACACTTTTCGGTGTACGTGGCACATGTGGCAGATTCATCGACCAGCGATATTGAATAATCAAAATTGATGAAATGCTGTCCGGATTCGATGTTCAAACACAATGCTCTTTTTTTCATGGCGGTAACGTCCAACTCGATATTTCCGCGCAAGTTTATGTTGAATAATGATTGATGTGGCTGACGTTTGCCTATGTGTATAGTCCATTTTACGTCATCTATGAAGACCGTATGTTCTCCGGTGCTCAAACCATCAAAGGAAATAATACCACTAACTCCTGTATGTTGCTTGTTTTCAAAATAGATGTTGACGGGTCGCGAATTTTTTGTTACAAGGAAAATTGGGGCGCCTTCTGCCGCGGATACGGTATTGTCCGCAATCTGTCCATAGTGGCAGACCCAGTTCCAGGACGGCTTCGGACAGACGGCGATTCCTTGCGATTTACACCAGAGCAAGGCAGATTCGGACGAGGTATCAATTCGCAAGATCGTAAATCGGGATGAGGGATAAGATTCCCCTTCAATTTCAATTCCGCAGACACTTTCAGAAAAAACGGTGGTTACACAAAAGACGCTCCCGGAATCCGCCTCAATCCCGGACACCCTTTTGCCATCCTTGCGGAAAAACGCCGGAAAAGTGAGTTTAAAACCAATAGAGTCAAGTATGCTGTATTCGGAACAATGAAGGAACGGAGTGTTTATTTTGGACCATAATGTGTCGGGAATCTCAAAAGGTTCGTTGTTCCAGAAACAGGGCGGCTTTATTGATAGTTCACCCCAACCCAATAATCTGGATTCACTGGATTGGGTAGCACGGATATTATTTCTCAATATTTCATCTTGCCTGAACCGTTCTGTGATTCTGGCAGGCATGATTCCTTTAAGACACCAGGCGTGATCGCTCCGGCAGATGAGAAAAAGTCCTCCCATCGCTGTACTGACCACCGGGATCGCCGCAACAGTACTCCGTGTCGTCTTGGCGTCTTCGTAGTTTTCCTTTATTTTCGTTCGTAACCTTCTGAAACCTTCTCTGTTCGTCTTATCCTTGTCCATGTCTGCGTGAATCCGCATTAAGACTTCAGGAGTAAACCAGGACGACACAAAACCTGAATCCTTTTCTTTCATAAAGACGAGCGCAAGCTGACCGACAAACGGCATGACCTTTAGCCAGTTTTTGTAACGTTGTGAGTCTTGAGTACTCAAATTTTCACGGAGATGCAACGCAATCTCTTCGTGAGAGCCCAGATAGTAACTTTTGGGGAGAGTTCCAATTGAACGCAGAAACTGCAAACGGATATCTTTTGGTAAAAGCGAGTTTGTAATTGGCCAGGCAATGAATTTGTACTGTCTGGCCCAGTCGGTATCTGGCGGGCAGATAATATTGTAATTGCGCTCGGCCAAGGCGAAAGCATCACGAACCTTTTTGCGCATTTCGTGGTCCAAACACGGGCAACCCAGTTTCTTCTCCAAAAGTGGCCAGTAACCTGTTCCATTACCTTCATAACAATAGCCTGTCTCCGTTGCTATGACAAGAAATGGTAAGTCATAACATTCAAGAATCTCTGCAATATTGTCATCATGTAGCGCAAGCTCTTGATGAAGTAACTCTACAAGAGTATTTATCTCTTCTTCTGAAAATCCATGTTCCAGAAGAAAAACATACTCATTGTCCCGTTGTAACTTCAAATCTCGAAAATGTTTCCGGAGATATACATCCGCCTCATCAATATTCTTCATGCTTGCCCCCTTGTCATAAAGTATGGGAGTGGCCTCTGTTCTCCGTTAAATGAGCAAGTTTCCCCTTTGATGTATTCGAACAAGGGCAAGCTCGCTTTCACGACGTTTTCAAGTATCAGCAGCTGGTCTATTCATTCCGTTTTCACTTTACCCCAAAAACTGTTGCACGGGCACGTTGTCCCAACACGGTCCCTTTTTACTCGTGCTTTGCGATATGCCGAGTCATTCGAGACATCCTCGGAAATCGTCCGATGCGTATTGAATACCCTGTTCACTGTGAAACAGGAAATCGGTTATTTTAGGGCGATACCTTCGCTTGACAACGCAACGGACGATCTCGGTACGCCGACATGCAACCGAGCCGACCCGGCTCCGCGCTTTGTCCCCCTAAACGCTTGACTTATTGCCCAAGTGTCATTCGCACCCAACCCTTTTCGTTCTTCTGCCGCACGTTGACTTGCTTCATTATTTCACAGGCTTTTCGACTCTGATTTCATTATCCTTTGCGTACTTTTCCGCAAGCGGACTATTGGTATAAATCGTAAGTTTTGGACAACCATTAAATGAATTGTCTCCAATCGAGGTCACACTATCTGGAATATTGATGGACCTTAAATTGGTACAATCTTCGAATGCTCCTGCTAAAATCTCCGTCACACCTTCGAGAATGGTGACAGACGTCAAATCGGTACAACCAGAGAACGCATGACATCCAATCGTCGTTATGTTTTCAGGTATCGTGAGGGACGTCAAACCGGTACAACCAGAAAACACCAAGTGTCCAATCTCCGTCAGACCATCGAGAATTGTGACAGACTTCAAACCGGTACAACCCAAGAATGCACACCATGCAATGTTCTTCATGCTTTTGGGAAGTGTGACGGACGTTAATCCGGTACATTCTTTGAATGTTCTGTTTCCCAACTCTGTTACCCCTTCGGAAATCGTTAGGGACGTTAAACCGGAACAACCGAAGAATACATCGCTTCCAACCGTCTTCACTCCTTTGGGAATTACAACAGATGTCAGACCGGTACAACCGGAGAAAGCACGGTGGTCAACCTCCGTCACCCCTTCGGGAATCACAACAGACGTCAGACGGGTACAACCTTCGAATGCCCCGAAACCAATCTTCGTTACACCTTCGGGAACGCGATATGTAGTGCGCTGATTTCCAAACGGAAAATTATATAACGTTTTTCCGTCTTTACTGAATAGCACCCCATCCAGGGTTTTAAAGCACGGATTGTTTTCGGAGACGATGAACTCCGTCAATTGGCGACAATTTTTGAACACGTCACATTGGCGATAATTCCAATTCACGTTTTTTTCCTCGATCTCCGTCAGACTGTCGGGAAACGCGATGGATGTCAAGCCGGTACAACTGTCGAACGCCAAGCTAATAAGTTTTGTGACCCCTTCGGGAATGCGATATGTTGTACGTTGATCTCTACGCGGAAAAAAGTACAGCGTTTTTCCATCTTTACTGAACAATACCCCATCCTCAACCTTAAAAAAGGCATTGTTTTCAGAGACGATCAACTCCGTTAAATTCCGACATTTACAAAACGCAAACTGTTCAATGCTCTCTACACTTTCAGGTATTGTGATGGACGTCAAACTGGTGCAACCGTTAAACGTGTGTTGACTAATACACTTCACCCCTTCGGGTATCGAGAAGGAAAGCAAACTGGCACAGTCGTGCAACGCCAAGCATTTAAGTTTCGTTACACTTTTGGGGACCACGATGGACGTCAAACCAGTGCAACCAGAAAACGCATCCAAATCAATCGTCTTTAGCCCCTCGGGAATCACGATGGACCTCAATCCGGTGCAACCAGCAAACGCAAACGCTTCAATCGTCTTCACCCCCTCGGGAATGACGATGGACGTCAATCCGGTACAATGAAAAAACGTGTCCTCTCTAATCGTCTTCACCCCATCGGGAATACGATATGTAGTCCGCCGATCTCCATTTGGAAATAAGTACAGTCGTTTCCCATCTTTACTAAAGAGCACCCCGTCCAAAACTTTGAAATGAGTATTGTTTTTAGCGACAATAATTTCCTTCAATTCAGAGCAATCCCTGAACGCCCGGTATGCTATCGTCTTCACACTTTTGGGTATCGCGATGGATTTTAAACCTCGACAACTGGAAAAGGTACCAAAATCAATCTCCGTCACTCCTTCCGGAATCGTGATGGATGTCAGGCCACTGCAACCTATGAACGCCCACGGTGCTATCGTTTTCACACTTTCAGGAATGGTGATAGACGTCAAACCCTTGCATTCTTCGAACGCTATTTGGGCAATCTCTGTAACGGGCAATCCGTCAATTTGAGCGGGAATCACAATCTCGCCTACCATCAAAGCCCTGATCTGTCTCGTAATAATCACGTGATCGTCTTTGATTTCATACCGCAGTTTTGTATTTTCGTTGTTCATGAAGTTTCTCCTGATAATACTATGTGAAATAAACCGAACAGGAATGGTCGCCCCCTTGAGGTCCTGTTCCTTTATCATCTATGACGGCAAGGCGGGACAAATTAACGGGAAACGGTGCATTATTTGATTGTATTTACGGAGTTTGTTCAAGATTGACAAGTGGTAATCGGTAAACTTGGTAATACAGGTAATATAAATAAGACAGACAACCGCTCCGTCCACGGTTTGAGTCTCATCGCGCTCGACAAGGAAACAAATTGCACCTTGTCCAAAAAATCCATCCGGGTTTCCGATCCGCCGAACGAATCGTCAGCCCGAAATCCTTCGCTCTTTTGTACTATAGAAAATAATCGACGGTACTATGAATAGTTAGTACTGATTTCACTATTTTTCACAAAAAATATACTCCCGTTCACAGGGGGCGTGATTTATTTGCTCGTTTGGGTAAGATAGACAAACCCGTATATGGAGGTCGCGTGCGACCGTAATTAGGGCGTGTTGGTGCGGCCCCTATTACGCGAGTGCAATCGGCAGAGGTCACCTGCGACCGTAATTAGGGAGTGTTGGTATTCATTCGGACCGCTCACTCCCTAATGGCGCTCGTTTCACTCGCTCCATGTACGGCCTGGCGGAAATTTACCGCCTGTTATCGCGACGGGCTTTGTCTTTCACACCGACTTCCCTGTCCGAATTGAGTGACGTTCCCCATGAAATGGTACTCTGTCCGAATTTATCACGCATCATGTCCATGATTTGGTCCGCTTTACGTCCTCGCTCTTTGTCCTCGTCCGGGAAAAGAACCTGCTGTTCCACGCCGCTCCGATCCAGACCGGAAAGACAGACGCCAAGCTGTCGAAGCGGCGTTCGACGATCCCATAACTCGGAAAAAAGCTGTTTGACCGCCTCATAAATACAAGAGGTTACATCGGTGGGAATGGAGAGTTTCTTTTGGTGCGACCTGTCTTTAAAATCTTTTGAACGAATGGAAACCGCGACGACAGACGCTTTTGCGTTTCCCGCTCGCATTCGGGAAGCGGTACTGTCGACCAGGGCAAACAGTATGGGATACGCTTCTTCCGTGGTTGTGACGTCTTTGGCCAACGTCGTTGAATTGCTGTATCCCTTCGCGTCCTGCTCTTCAGCCAGGACGGGTGAATCATCCATTCCGTTGGCCGAATCGTGAAGTCGCTCTCCTGCCGCAATTCCAACGAGCGATTGCAATGTCTTGACGTCCGTCGCGGCCAGTCGGCCTATTGTCGTGATTCCCACGTGCTGAAGTCGTTCAGCCGTTGCCCGGCCTGCCATATAAAGGTCCCTTATCGGAAGCGGCCACATTTTCACCGGAATCTCCGACTCGAAAAGGGTATGAACCTTATCCGGCTTCTCGAAATCGCTCGCCATTTTTGCCAGCAGTTTATTGGGGCCGATTCCAACATTGACCGTAAAACCAAGAGAGTCCCTGATCTCGTTCTTGATACGCGTCGCGGTGTCAATGGGATGTGAATACAGCCGTTCCGTACCGGTCATGTCGAGAAAGCATTCGTCGATGGAAAACTGCTCAACGACGGGCGCGTAATTCCGGCAGATGCCCATAAACGCCTGGGAACATTTGTCGTACAGGGCGAAATCCGGCTTGGCAAGAAAGAGACCGGGACATTTCCTCAAAGCCATACCCACAGGCTCGCCGGTCGTGACATTGTACTTTTTCGCGGGGATAGACTTGGCCAAAATAATCCCGGTCCGCTTCTCCCGGTCCCCGCCAATCGCCGACGGAATAAGACGAATATCTCTCTCGCCTGCCGCGACCCGCCGGGCAGCTTCCCAAGAGAGAAACGCGCTGTTGACGTCAATATGAAAGATGAGACGCTTCATGGTATCGTTGCTTCATGCCCATCCTGTTTTGGAGTTGTCCTGTCTTTTTCACTATCATGATGTCTGTTTCCTGCCCCAAATCATAGTATTTCATAAACAGAGCCGTTTGTCAAGATGGATCACGACGCAAAAAGTTACCCGTCACAGGTCGGCTGCTTCACCAAAAACAGTCCGGTGAAGTACTCCGGCTTCGTGCCGTAAATAAGGACAGGAAGAGTATGCTTCCAGTTTATGACCGTTCCGGAACCGCAGAATATCGCTATTGGTCCGAAATGCCAGGTCATATGGGGTAAAATGCCGTTTGAGTCAGGACAAAACCGCAAGAAACAAAAAAATCGAACAATCCGGGTTAAAATCGTTGCGTTCCGGAACAAAACATTTCGTTTTAACGATCCTTTTTCTTGTGTTGGGCTTTTTTTTCTGTATAATATTCTGTATAATATTCTGTATAATATTCTGTATAATATGTTGTTTAGTGGACTTTAAATGTAAGAAAGTGCAAAGACGGACAGATCATTCAAACTCCTCGCGGGAGTGGAACAGAAGTTGACAGGGACGATTATCGGAAGGAGGCAAGAACTATGTTAGGCGCGATTATCGGAGACATTGTTGGTTCTCGTTTTGAATGGAATAACCATAAATCGAAAGATTTTGAATTCCTCCCTCGTCAATGTTTCTTCACGGATGACTGTGTTATGTCGCTTGCCCTTGCTCAAGCTGTTTTGGAGAGTGGTAACAAACTTTCGGAACTTGGCAAGACCGCGGTCCGTTGCATGCAGGAGATTGGCCGGCCTTATCCCCATTGCGGTTACGGCGGTATGTTTCGTCAATGGATGTATTCGGACAGTCCAAAACCGTACGGCAGTTTTGGCAACGGTGCGGCCATGCGTGTAAGCGCATGTGGTTTTGCCGCGACAGACCTCGAAAATGCTGTCACATTGTCTCGTCTTGTTACAGAGGTAACTCATAACCATCCGGAGGGGATTAAGGGAGCGGAAGCCACGACAGTCGCGATTTGGTTGGCCCGCCAGGGAAAAAGTATCCTTGAAATCCGGGATTATATTGATGATCATTATTATCCAATGAATTTTACCCTTGATGGAATCCGTGATACCTATCAATTCAACGAAACGTGTCAGGATACCGTTCCACAGGCCATCATGGCCTTTCTGGAATCGACCGACTTTGAAGATGCCATACGAAACGCGATTTCCATCGGGGGCGACAGTGATACTCTTGCGGCCATTACCGGCGGTATTGCGGAGGCTTTCTACGGTATCCCCACGGAAACAAGAACACATGCGATTACTTTTCTCGACGAACGGTTGCTCAAAACCCTGGTTGCCTTCGAACGTGAATACCCTTCGCCTCTTGAAAAAAAACAGTCAAGAGGCACCAGCGGTAAATAAGACCTGTAAACGTAATGAAACCAAAACGGAAGTCCGCGAGCAGATTCTTCGCGGTTAAAACAACAGCGAACATCTTTGATATTGATGTTCAAAAGTACAATTTTAGATGAACGATAAATATGAAGTTTTCGGATATTTGTGTATCCATGCAATCTCTGCAATGACATTACCGGAAAGGGACGCCGGGAAAAGGGTAATGTCTGTATTGTTTCGGAGAGAATGATTCTGTTCAACCTGTTTGGGATGGTATCGAACAATCTTGTCGATTGTATTCAAAATAAAACAGGTGTTTAATCTCTGCCCTTGACTTGGGAACGGTCCTTCGGAGTGAGTCGGTCGCTTCATATTGTTTTTTGGCCAGAGCCCCGAAGACGCCGTTTACAAAACACTTGGAGTGGAGCAGTAAACAGTTGTATGTTTACGCAAATTACACACTGATGGGATTATGTAGTTCAGACAATAAAAATTAACGTGCCAAGGAGTTTTTTATGACGCTTATCATTCGTGTTCCAAGTAAACTGGCGAAACGGACGGGACTTAATGATCTTCCCACGCTTCCGGCAGCAACGAACCCGCTTTGCGACTGGTCGGTTGGGTTTTTTGAGTACGGCCAAAGCGAGTATCTTCTGCTCGCAAATACAATGTCGCTTTACGTCGAGTTGATCAAGATCACGCCGACGGTGGCCGGCAATCTTGAACAGGCACTGTTCGATACAATAGAGCGGCTCTTTCGGGATACTCCGTACCAAGAGAATTTTGAAAAATTCATCCGGCCGCAGCGCGGTAATGTTGCCTATTCCAAGACACTTTCGCGCGTCGTAACGGGCAGATTGAACCGAATGGCTTTCGAGATCAGTTGTCGCCTGGATTATGAGATGTCGCTCGAAGAAATTAACGCTTCGATCAAACGAGAGATTTATGAGGCCGTTCACGAATCAGGGAAAACTTACAATACTGCGGCGGAGGTTTTTACGCAGATTAACGAAAGTAAGCAGAAGGAGGAGGTCTGTGCAAAAAAAGTCACACCCTGTGACCAATCAAGCAAATCGGTGGCCGACGAGTCTTCGAATATTCTAAAGTTGGAGCCGCCCCAAAAAAATAAAGGAAAAAAGAAGCTACCGCGTCCCAAGAAAAAAACGACATCTCATAAAGGGAATTTGTCAGACGGCGATCCCGATAGAAACGACGATTTTCCTGATATCGGCAAAGCACGCCGTGAGGGAGAGGCTGCGATGCGAAATTTGGCTAAAAATCTCAGCTCAGGAAAGTTTACGATAGACCATATCAAAGAATTACTTCAAGGTTACATGACAGGCGTGTTAGACGGCGTATCACAAGGCAAGCTGACGGCAGATGATTTGCTGGACGAAGTCGAAAGTATTGACGACCCGGAAGAGGCCAAAAGAATCATCCAAAAAGCACTCACACTCGACCCAAAATCAATTAGGGCGTATCATCTTCTTGCTCTTCACTGCGCCAATACCGTGGAGGAAATCAGAAAATATCTCGAAACCGGGGAAAGAATCGGTAACGAACTTTTCCCTGACGGAATGCAAGAACAATTTGACGGAAATCTGTGGTATTTGATGGAGGCACGACCCTATTTGTTACTCTTGAATGATTTGGCAGTCTTTGAACACCGCTTTGAAAATGTGGACAAGGCGCGAACGATTTACGAAAAAATCTTGCGTCTTTCAGAAGGAGACAATCTCGGAATCCGATACAAAATGATTTTCCTTTTGATCGAGTTGAATCGGGATGCCGACGCGGAAAAACTCTATAAACATTACGACGAAAGAAGTGCTTCATGGCTTTATGCCCGGGCTCTCCTGGATTATCGTCAGGATGGACCAACGTCGAAAAATGCGCTCGCTTCGCTGAAAAAGGCAAAGAAGGAAAATCCGTATTTCGCAAAAATGTGTGGTAGTACCGCCGAGTTCAA
>JAQVID010000433.1 GCA_028695865.1 Thermoguttaceae bacterium
CATCGGGCCGCGTTTTCTGCCGGGCAAGCCATGAATCGTATTGTTCCAGGATCGCGTCCAGGGCATTGCTGTTCGGTGCCGGAAACTCCGGTTTCTTATTGACGTCGAATTGAGCACAAACGGGAAAGGCCACAACGACATGGCAACACTTTTTGCCGGAACAGACGTCCCAAACCGACATGCCGGACATTAAGATCAGTTCGGATTTCCAACGATTCGGTATCGACGACTTTTGACTTATTTCCGGTACGCTCACGAGAGAAAGAGCAAGTTCTTCCGACAGATCGGCCAGTTTTTCGACACGGTCGATTTTCTGGGGTCGCGATCCAAAAAGCCCTCCGGCAAGCGGAAACGGAACACTCTCGAAATCGTTGAGATTCGCCGCAATCGCCGCCTGAAATCGCGCGGATACTCCCTTGACCGATTCGATGTATTCCTCCTGCTCCGAATCGGGGTCGGGAAAGATATTTCGCTGCCGCCGCGATTCGTCCCAGGCATAACCATTGGCGACGAATTTCTTCCAATTGCTGTCGGAGTACGCACAAAACGTATTCGGTTCGTCCGGATGGGCAATGACGTACTCTCCGGCATGAAGTACACGAAGGGTAATCCGCTCCCGAAGATCGCGGTCGAGTTTGCGAATATAGACCTGTTCCGACTCCGCAACCTTGGGGGTATGGACATTAATCGCGGCAGAATCGGCACTGCGTATCCGCGTGGCGCCATGTACTCCCCTTTCTCCGCGACCGGCTTCGGCCATTTCCGGACCGGTATAGGCTTCGAAACAGAATCGGCGAATGTACTCATAAGGAAGAAGCGCATGACCGGGCAGATCGACCGGCGAATCGCACGCGTAATCTTCGCCCCAACTGTTGCGGGCAATGAAATATCCGCCGCCCGGCACGGAAGGATCGTCCTGATAACCAATGATCAACATGGCATGACCGGAAGGGAGTACCGCCTCGCCCGCCAGGGGCAACGTCCACTTGCCCGTAAGACCGGCGGCTTGAGAACAGAGCGTACTTGCAAAGGCAAGCACGCATACCGGAATGGGCATGGGAACGTTTCCGTCGGCTCCGGTCAGTTTCGTTTTGTAATCTTCAATGACGCCGCGGAGTACCGGACGAATATTGCCGACACGAGGAAATCGGTTCTCTCCATCGCCTGGCGTCAACTCCATTGAATTCGAACGCGTTTGCCAAATCCGTTCGGGACAAATACCAAATCGGCCCGCCACGCCCAACGCGGTCTGCAAATCGGCCCCTTCGTCGTCGATGTATCCGTCAAAAGACTTGCAGCGGGCGTAAATATGATCGACACTCAACGGCTCGGGCGAATGGGTCACGAATTGCGTAAAATCGGCAACGGTACAAGCGACGCAGATTCCTCTTTCCCCCTGATCACGCAGTGGGAACGATACCGGCAGTCGAAAACCGGTCGGAAGCGGCGGAGCGGTCATCGGCGAAATAACACTGTCGTTGCGAAGCGAACCCATCGACTTGTACTGCTCGAGCAGCTCTTCAGGGCACTCCACGCCAAGAGGCTTGGCGTCAATCGGTCCGTTTAGCCACACTTCCAGCGCGTCGGTCGGCAGCCAACGATTCAATGCAGGGAGAATCGCTTCCATCTCCAGAAGTATCTGCGGTTTGGTATGCTTGCTTTGACGCAAAACGCCCAGTACGGAAAGAAATTCTTCAAGCGTCTCAATCCAGCAGCTTTTCATCAGTTGCCGGAGCGTGGGCGGAAAAACATGAGAATCAAAATCCGAAAGTGGTGTTTGAGAGGGAAGTCGCATGATTTTATTCCTCTTTGCCTTTTTGAAAATATTCCGAAATCTCCGTGGCGATTTTATCCAATTTCGACGGAGTGATATCCAGCAGTCTGACAAGCGATTCCCTGCCGCGTTTCGTGGCCAAAAGAACCAGAAGAGAACTCAAATCGGTCACGGAATATTCTTGCAACTGCTTGCAATCGTTTTCGCTAAAAAACCTCAAAAGTACATTTTCCGATTCGGTGCGAAGCGGAAGCGGCTGGCCCGATGGATCAATCGAGATTTCCGCGCTGCCCGGATGGACCGGCTTGCACTGAAAGTCCGCCGCAATCTCGCCCTGGGTGGCAATCCATTGATCGATGTAGTTCCGATTGAAACGCCAGTGCCGCCCCACTTTCTGACAGGGAATACGCCCCTCCTGGGCAAGTTTGTATATCGTCGATTTCGACAGATTCAGGTATTGACTCACTTCGTCAATATCCAGTATATAGCTTGTTTCCTGCATTGTATTTCGCTCCATGCCTGTATCGTTTGTTTTCGTTTGACTCAATTCAACAAATTCGTTATCACTTCCGCGAAAAATGCAACAGTTTCGCTTTTCGCAGCGATGCCCGCTTGCCCCGGGACCGGTTCCATACGATGAAAAATCAAGGGGAACCGGTCTATCAATCGTCGTCCGTTCCGGCGTCGAAAGTCCCGCCTTTGGAGAACGACTCTTCCCAGTCACGATACTGCTGAATCAGTTCGGGACTGACCGTCGGTTTCATCGCGTCAAGTGCGGCCAGAACGTCTTCTTTTGTTACGAGGGGCTGGTCGGCGCTTGAGTCGATCATGCGTCCAACGGCCCGTTTTTTCGAATCCGTACAAATACGGGCAATATCGGCCCCGCTAAATCGTCCCGCTTTTTCCGCAAATTCCGCACAGGAAAAATCTTCCGCGACCGGAACGTCCTTAAAGTTCAGCGTGAATATCTTTTCCCGAGCCGCAAGGTCGGGCAAGCCAACGTATACTCTTTTCTCCAATCGACGAAATACGGCAAAATCAAGCATCCAGGGATAATTCGTCGCTCCCAAAATGAGGAGACTGTTCTTCCGTTGCGCAATACCATCGGCCATGACAAGGAACTCGTCGACGGCGGAAACCTTTTCGCGCCCCCGTCGAGCGAGAATGGAATGAATCTCGTCAAGGAAAATGACGGCCCGTTCGTACTTGGCCGCCTCTTCAAAGAGAAGTCGCATGTTCTTCTCTGTTTCTCCAACATATTTATTCTTGATCTGCGCACCGGAAGCGGAAAAAAAGGCGGCGTCAAGTTCGCCCGCGATCGCTCGGGCAATAAACGTCTTTCCATTCCCGGGAGGACCGTACATGAGCGCCCCACCTCCCGACGGAATTTTACACATCTGATACGCGTCTTTGTACTCCATCGCGTTCAGAATGTCTTCGCGAATGACCCGTTTAACCTCGTCGAGTCCGGCAACGTCGTCAAGCCTGATATCCGGCTTTTCGGTCATAAGCCAGGGCACCGCGGTCGATGGTTTTTCCGGATTCTCCGATTCCTTGTTCTCCCCTTGCTGGTCCGACTGGCAAGCCGGAACGCCCGACCTGATCTTGTCCTTGATCCGACTCCCTATTGCAAGCCACTCGTTTGCGTCCTCAACATAAGCTTGCGCCACCTTGCCGTCCGTTTGTTCCGCAAGATCAAACCCGTACTCCGCCGTCTTAACCGCGTGAAACAGGGCATCGGCGTAATTGTTCGCTTTCAGAGCCCGTATTGTGAGACTGGCGTGTTCCTTCCTCTTGTCACTGAGAAAACTCATTTCGTCTCCTCCTCCTGTTCATGGTTATTTCTTCACATCGTCGCCAAGCAGTTTTTTCGCTTCCGCGCGACCTGCGCCAATTTGTTCGGAAAGGTCCGTTTCGCTCACCGCAATCGGCGAACCGGCAACGACGTGCGCTACTTCCGATTCCAATGCGCTCATTAAAGAATCCACATCGGGCACCACTTCCGAGTCTTTCGTTCCCGCTCGATTCGTTTCCTTATCGTGCAGACGTCCCCAATATTTATCGATATCGGTTTGTTCCTCCAACTTGTCCGTCACGCTGTCCATGATATCGATGACCCGTTCCGGATGAATTATCGTAACGGCGTTGATCGCTTCCATCGCTTCGGCAAACTGATTGTCCAGCGTCGAATTCTCAAGTCGCATAAGGTAATGTTCGCAAATCCAATTCTTTTTCTCAAGCTGATCGATGAGGAGCTCTGTTGCTCGAAAACGATTAAGTTCACGCTGTGCCGCCGCCTTGCGCCCACTCTGCAACAATTCTTTCGCCCGCCCCCACGTATTGTCATTATC
>JAQVID010000434.1 GCA_028695865.1 Thermoguttaceae bacterium
TCGTCCTCTTCTTCGTTATTTTCGTTGCCTTCAGTGTCCATGTCGCTTTCGTCATCATCGTCGTCAGCGTCATCATCAGCGTCGTCACCGAAAATATCGTCGTCATCGTCGTCATCGTCGTCTTCGCAAAAGTCTTCATAAAACTCGTCTTCACAACCGTCAATCAGACTGTCTTCGTCATCGTCCCCATCATCGTCATCGTCGTCTTCATTGTCACTGCCACAGATAATGTTATAAGTCACAAAAGCATCCAAAATCGACTGGAACATTTCATGTTTTTCCTCGTCAATATCAGCTTGTGATATTTCAATGAGAAAATGACGCGGATCGTCACCCAAAAGATTATCAAATGCTCTGATATAGTCTTCCATGTCGGAAGGATCAAGCGACAAAGGCTCCGTGTCCGCTATTTTAAACTCCGTTCGGTTCAAAATGAAACGAATTAGCTGAAAGAAACCGTCAATGAAGGTCAATATTCCGTAACGCCGGTCGGTAAAGAGACGAACCGTATCCTCGTTGGCACGACTCCAGACCATGCCACGGATTTCATGAAGCAACGCGTATAAACGGCAAAGAACGTTCCAGGAAAATTTATCATCATTGAGAGAAGAGACATAACGGGCAAGCTCGGGAAACCGGGTGGCCAGCTCATTTGCCGGAATTGCTGCCATCGTTAGACTATACCACTGACGAAAACTCTCGCACTCCGACGCCGAAATGAAGTCGCCAAGGGGACCCAGTATCGATTGATCGTCGTCATCGTCCACGAATTCAGTATCACTGTTCGACTTGCTCTTGCCCGACGATGACTTCTGACCTGCCGAAGGCTTCTCACTCACCGAATCAAAACAGGCCGGGTCCAATTCCAGACGGGGTACTTCCCAATATTGATCGGCATTGGCCTCAAGTCGTTCCATAAAACTCTTCATGAGTTTCCATTTGTCCGCTGCCGTTTGATCCGCTTGACCCGTCGCGGTTTCGGCTTGAGAGGTACTATCGGCCTCCACACTTTCGTTGCTCGCCCCGGTTTTGCGTTGGTATTGGGCCGATGCATCGGTCGAATTGGGGTCCTGCCAAAGAGTTTCAAACCAGCGGGATACGATCGAATAAAAAGAATAGTCGCCCTCCGTCAGGGCAATCATCTCCGACTGACTCAACCAGTGCATAAGCAGAGCCATACTCGAAATCAGGTCTTTTTGATCCAACAAAGCTTCCCCAAGCAAAACAAATGCTTTCGGTGACTGAAATCGTTCGACATGACGTCGCCAAAATGCGACATCCCCGGCCGCGGGACCTGCCTTGTGCCACACGGCCAACGCGGTCGAGACTTTGGCGGCGGATTCCCAGGCGGCTTCGCCCGAGAACCCTTCGACACTCGATACTTCCGTACTCCCGAACTGATCCCACCATCCGGCCAAATCACTCATTCGCTCCGAAACGTCCGCTTGAATATTCGAATCGCCAGACGCGGCCGCCTCTTTTTGAAGTCGGCTCTGGACATCAAAAATATCGTTCATGAGACCGATTAAATCGTCGAGCCGGTGATCGTGTATCGTACTGTCTACCGAAGGAAACAGACTGTATTCCCCCGAAAAACCAAGTATCGTCCAAGGGTCAGGCAAAGCGCCGCACGCTATACCACGATGAAGCAGGTCTTCCAGTTCCGGAAGCAAATCAACCGCCTCCTTATATTGATTGCGGTCGGCCAACAGATGAGCTTGGGCAATAAGACAATCGATACGACACAGAAATCGGGCAGAAGCAACGTCGATAATCGCGGCCTGCTTCTGACCGGCTTCAAAATACCCCATACGGGCATAAGTTCGGGCCAGATGAAATCGCTGGAGCTGATCGGCCCGCTTTTTTGCCAAATAACGATTCAAAGACTGACGCGCTCCGGCAAAAGGCTGAAAATATTTTTTTTCTTCTTCCGACAGGCGCTTCTTCATCGCTTGGGGGATTCGATTGATCAGCAGTTCGTAAAAACGATCTCGATAAGACGCGATAAACGGCATTAATGTTACGAGCGTCACGGTGGAATCATGCGTTTGAACATGATCCCCACTGACCCCGGACCCCATGAGCATGGTTCCGGCCAAGACGGCCGCTGCTTCAAAAAGAAGCTCTTCCGGCGAAATCGACCGAGTCGCCGTCAAGCCTTCTTCGTTGGTCGACGTCCGCTGAAAGATTCCATCCAAGGTTATCTGATGAATGACAAAACGATGATAATACCCTTCTTTATCAATAAAATTGGGGTCCCACGTGCCAAAACCGTAATTCGGACGACGGTTCACCGGGTGATCGAAGTCGTATGCCCGGGGATCGACCACGAGTTCCTCGATTTTGTCGGGGTCAAACCAGGCGTCCCGCAAAAGTTCCGGATCGGCCAGTCCGAAAATATCAAAGGTCTTGTCGATCAGATCGTGGTATTGTCCCACCGCGGCTCCCACTCCCTTGCGATAAAGAATGATCGGCGCTACCCATTCGTGCGGATTGGCTTCGTGCTTTTCATCCCCTTCCAGTATCGGAATCGGTCTGTAACCGATGTAATCATTCAAAAGCCGAACGACCTGACTCGTCACAAAATCAATATCTTGCCAACGAGACTCCAAAGAAAGAATCCTTTCACAAGTCTTGGCAAGAAAAAAGGAGTTGAACAGTAAGTCATCGACCTGATGATAAAGAAGATCAGCGTGAAACTTGCGATATTCAGGTATGACATGCTCTTGCAGACAGACAAGAACAAATTTTGCCCGTTCCGATGAACGGAATACTTCGTCCGTTTGGGCAAGTGTGTCCAACTCACTCAAAAGTTGCGAAATCGCCTGCCGCCACAAGGGGTCCGCTTGCGACGTTGACTTCGCGGCTGACAGAACCGAAAAAAGCGTATTCCAGGCGGACCAAAAACGCGGCTCGTGGTTACCTGATGAAAAGTTCAAGTATCCAAGAATAACCCGAATCGCTTCTGTACTGTTTTTATCCTTTTCGTTACTCATCATTCCGGTCCAACTCCTTTAAGGCGACTTGCCTTGTCTTCTCACACCATTCTGAAGCCGGCCTTGCGTTCAAAAAGACCAAACATAAACAGAAACGCAACTCCGAAGAATGTACCTCACAACAAATATGCCGAGCAGGTCAAAGCCAAAAACGGTTTCTGTTTCGACCACGACATCACATATTATAATATATTGTCTATTTTATAATAGAATGCATTCTTAAAAAGGGGGTTTCGTTGCCCCGGTGGACATGGTTGGCCCCTTTTATCGTGTTTTTCTGCTTTTGGCACCCTTTTTTTTCGGACTTGTGGTTCTTTTGCCGCCGTCTACACGGCAAAAATGACCCACCCCGCCCCGAATGGGCAAAAAAACTTTTTTTCAACGAGAATAGAGAATGTTTTTGGGGGTACCGGCAAACCGGAACTCATTCCCATAGGAATTACTCTGGAATCAATATGGATTCCGGTAAACTGTTTGGTCTTTTCCCGATCCTGTCCCGACGAGCGACTGATAAACAAGTCGTTTGTAAGCACACGACCATAACTCTCTGCCGCGGCCGACCTGTTCACGTCGAACGGGTAACACCCAAAGCAACTTCGGGGACACAAGCAAGCTGCGTACTTTGCCAATCTGGTTTCGTTCAAGACCAAACCGGATTCTCTTCGACTTGGGTACGGGACGATCAATACACTTCCGCCGTATGGACTCACCTCCAACCAATTGGAATTCAGAATACAACTCCGGATCGCGCGGCCCGCACGCAGGACGTTTACCCCGGCCAGGTGAAACTCAGTGTAACTGCCCGGAGGTATCAGAATCCTGCGCAAGTTGAATCAAAATCTTCACGCCGCTGTGCCCATCGTTGCCATTCGCGATGGAACAGGTTTGAATCATTGAACCAACTCGCGCCGCTCATAACAAGATGTCTCCATCGACAGCTCCGGTCTTGCTGCCAACACTCATCCTCCCTTGAACGCAAAATATATCACCTCAACTTTTTGAGAATCACAAAGCAGGTAAACTTGTCAAAATGGAAAAGCCTGTAACACGTCGTCCCTTTCATCTTTGCAAGACTTCAGAACCGGAAGATCGATATAAGCCGTAAAAACAGCCCTTT
>JAQVID010000435.1:0-3510 GCA_028695865.1 Thermoguttaceae bacterium
AGCATTCTTGGCGCGGGACATTTCCGTTTTCGAAAAGCCGGGCGGAAAAGACGGCCTCAGCGATAACACTCTTTCCGTTCTGCTTTATGATAAAGCGATTGTTCAACTTCGCGTTGATGAGCGATGTCCATCCGCTCAGCGTTATTTGTCCGTTCAAGGAACCAAGGGACGTCTTGAACTTCGGCCGCTGGAACAATGGGCACGCAACGCCAAGACCCGTAAAATGGAACCGCTTAATGTTACCTTGCTGCTTAAAGAAGGAAACGCGGAGTATAAAGCCGGAACTCACGAAGTAAAACTTCAGCCGTTTGAGGATCGATATGTTGGTCAATTGATCGACCTTGCCCAATTCATTCGGGGAGAAAAGAAGAATCCGTATTCCTATGATCACGAACTATTGGTTCAAAAGGTCATACTTGCCGCCTCCGGTTATGTTCCCTGGAAAGAATGAAGCCGGCAAGCGTAAGAAGCAAAAGCACTGAATGTGAAATGATCGAATCATCCAAAGGAGAATCAATGGCGGTCCCCACTGTTCAAATCGATACGACACGTTGCGTACATTGTGGTCAATGTATACGCGACTGTCTGGCAAAAATACTTGTCGCTTCCGCAAGCGGTATTCCTGAATTCGTACCGGGCGGGAGCAGTCGCTGTTTTGCCTGCCAACATTGTTTGGCGGTCTGTCCCACCGGCGCGTTTTCATGGTCGGGCAAGAAACCGGAGGACGCCTGGGTGCCCGGAAAAGAACCTTCACCCGAGACAATGATCAATCTGTTGCGACAACGCCGGAGTATTCGTCAATACAAACGTGAAAATGTTGAACAAAGTATAATCGACCAACTGCACGCGGCCATGGCGTTTGTTCCGACCGGGTGCAACGATCATCGCCTTTTCTTTTCGTATTCCGATGATCTGAAGACAACGGACTATATTCGCAAAGCGGCCTCGGATTCGGTGTTGAACATGATCGCAAGCGGAACGCTGCCGCGACAAATCGCCCATTTCGCCGCCATGAAACCGGCGTTGGAATTGGGAATAGATATTTACTTCCGTGGTGCACCGCATTTCGTTGCTATTGCCGTACCACCGGAATCGAAAGACGCTCACATCGATCCTTATATCGCGGCGACTCAGTTTGAACTTTTGGCTCATTGTTTTGGATTGGGAACATGCTGGGGGGGAATGGCCACCGATCTGTTTTTGGCCGACGATGTTTTGCGACGCAGATTAAATATTCCGGAAACGCACGCCCTGAAAATGATCATTCTGTTCGGTCGCGGGGCTGTTCGCTATGCCCGGTGCCCCATGCCCGAACCATGCCGGAGAGCGGAAGTTTTGTGAACAACAATTGTCGTCTCGAATTTTCTCTTGATTTTTCGTGTTGCGCGACGTGAATTTCCCCGGTTTTCCAAAGTAAACGGAGAATAAATAACCAATAATTGAAGTATCGGTAGTATAAAACAATAAACGGCGTATGGTATCGTCCGTTTACACATTGCCCCTGGCAATCCATTTTGGTTATCGCAGCCGGAACCCATACAAGAAGCTTTGGGAAAAATCGCCGGCGGCCAAAAAAAAACAAAATCGCTCTTTACCTGTAAGACGGAATCGGGTAAAGTAAGGGTATGATGTTTCTTAGAGAGGGGGTAAGTTGACAGCTTGCCCCTCCCTCCTTCTTGGTTGCCTTTAATGTCGTGAGAATAGTTAAAATGGATAATTGTTTTACTCGCTCGTTTTCCCATGGAACTCGATTTGCGGCCTTTATATGTATTGTGTCGTTCGTTTTTATGGGGACATGTTTTGTTGTTTCTTCTGCTTGGGGGCAGTCCGGCTTTTCCGGGTACGCCGCGCCGGCAAGCGGATCAACAGCGACACAGCCGGCGAGTCAGCCCGCGACAGCGCCCATGGGGCAATTCGCGCAGCCGACGCAAGCGGGTCCTGCTCCGGCACAGCAGTCAACACAACCGGCAGCGACTCAACCGGTTGCCCAACCTCAAGAACAGACGCCGACAGGATCCGGAGGATACATCTCAACCCCGAATCCGAACCAGACAGCTCAAGGTCCTTCGCAGCCGACACTGTTGCCTCCCCCTTTTGAATTAAGTCAAAACGACCAATTCCGTTTGAATGAGTTTCTTTCCCATTGGGAAAATTTCGGCAAAGGAATCAAACGGGTTTCGTGTAATGTTCATGTTCGTGAATTTGACGGTGGAGTTTTTAATCAAGCTTCGAAAGTTCCCATGTCACACACTTGGGGACAATTCCGATACATTTCGCCTAATAAGCTTCTTTACCATATTCGGGGAGAATATTCCTATATTGCCAAGACGGGCGAAGAGCCGCAGCCCGAATGGAAGGCCTCAAGCAACGAATCAAAAATTGTATACGATGGCAAGAGTTTGACACAATATGATTTTCGCAAAAAACTTGCAACGGTGTTTCCCATTGTTGAAGAGGAATGGAACGACGATTTGAGTATGGACGGCCCGTTTCCTCTGTTTTTCATTGCGAATGCCAAAAAGTTACAGGATCGGTTTTATCTGCGAATCGTAACGCCGGCAGATAAAGTACAAACCGATGTCTGGATTGAAGCGTTTCCACGATACCCGGGCGACGCACGGGAATTCAAAAGCATTATTGTTCTGTTGAGACTTTCTGATCTTCAGCCCTATCACCTGCGACGGACCAGAATTAACGGTAAAAGCTATTCCGACCTTGAGTTTCAGGACGTAACCATCAACAAGGGGTTTTGGAATATTGAGGCCTCCGTTGATTTGGGATGGAAAAAGGCAACAGAGGCTCCGATCTCGTTGCGTCAGCGACGCATGACAGATCAAACGCCGACCACCGCTTCAGGTACGCCGGTCCAGACTGCACCAGGAAGCGCTTCGAATCAAGCTGCTCCTGGCCAAGCTTCCGGTTCCACCCAAACCGCGTCCCCATCCCAAGCTGCGCCGGGAACGATTCCCACGCAAAGTATCCCACCGGTCGTCATACCAGCTCCCGCCTCTCCCGCAGGCAGGTAAGGAAAAACAGACAATCTCTGAAAGGTACGCGATTCAGGTTGTCTGCAAATCATGCGTCAGGGGGTCATTCCTGTTCGGGCGACACGTCCATTCCGGCGGCGAGGAGAAATTGTCGGAAGGGTTCGTATTCATGAGCGTATTGGCGGGCTTTGGCCCGGTCGAGCGATTCCGTTTCAATATGTTCGTGATGGTCGTGATGGTCGTGCTCGCCGTGATGGTCGTGACCGCATGTGCAAGCCGGAGGCGAATTTGCGACGTTTGCATCGTTGTGCTTTACTTCGTGCAGAAGCTGTGCCCGTCGCCGCGATTCTTTGAGCATATACGGAAATTCGCGGTCGAAAAAAGACCAAAACCAGTCGATTGGGGGTATCTTGTCGCCCCACCAGTTTTCCGCAAGGAGTTTCGGATCGGTACTGAAACAAACCGCGAAACAGTTCTCAAAATAATTGCGTGCTTGTTCTTCCGTAAGATTTTCGATATGTCG
>JAQVID010000435.1:3520-4090 GCA_028695865.1 Thermoguttaceae bacterium
GCGCAGCCTCTTTGACAAAACCGTCGATTAAAGTCTCCATACGGAGTACAAACGACCAATAATCCGCTTCGTAGTCAATATCGGACAGGTAACGTAAAAACATGGTCCACTCTTTCAGATAAAAGATTACATGTATCTTGGGCACTGGAGACCAATAACGGTTCCTCCAGCCCGTTCCATATTATATAATACAGTTTGTGCGACACAATATAATATACATGATAACGCCAGACATTGAATACCCCGCGCTTGTATGGATTGGATGTGATAAAATTTTGTGTGCAACTGTGAGTGAAACAAGTGTTGTGATATATAGATCGCCCCAAATATATGTTTCAATATATTTATTTCAAAGTTTCGCGCGGGCGGATAACGAATCAGGTTACCCTTTTTGTTGAGCGGGGTTTTTAACCAACGAGCTCCTGTTTGTTTCAGACAACGTCCAATGAAGTTCTTACAGGTTCCTTCTACGAGTTGAAATTGCAAAGTTTCTGTTATGCACACCTTACCCAATCTCGCAGGATGGCTCTATGACCACCATATTGACATCATCACGAGTAACGAAGTGCC
>JAQVID010000436.1 GCA_028695865.1 Thermoguttaceae bacterium
CGCCGTTTATACCGACGGCGAGGAAGGACGAAACATGCCGCGTACCATTTCTCGTAATAAACCTGCTGGGCACGGGTCTGACGGTTTTTGCTTCTGACAAAATTTGAGTCAGGAGCGAGTATCGTTAACGGTACGAAGCCTGATTCAGCGAGGCAATGAATTGGGTAAGTTCGCGAATGGCATTGTCGCGGTCGAAGGATTGATTCTCTTGATGATTATGCTTTTCGACGAGCAAGATGAGAGCGCTTCCCACGACAATTCCGTCGCACACAGGAGAAAGAGCGGCGACATCATTCGGTGTCGATATCCCGAAACCGACGACGATGGGCAGGTTTGTCCATTGGCGAATTCTGTTCGTCTGATTTCGAACGAAATCAAGGCGGTCTTGAGTGTTTGCGTTTCGAACGCCGGTAACACCTGACCGGGATTGCAGATAAATGAAACCGGACGCGTTGGGCAAAATGTTTTTCATGCGTTGGTCTGTCGTTGTTGGCGCAATGAGTCGAATCGGATCGAAAGTGCAGTCGGGCGGTTGAAAATCGGAAATTTCATGGAATTGTTCCACCGGGAGATCGACGCACAGAAAGGCGTCAATTCCAGCAGCCATGGCATCATGAACCAAGCGTTCCGGGCCATAGGCAAGTATGGGATTGAAATATCCAAATAAGACAATGGGAATCTCGGGATGTTTTTTGCGAAGAGCTTTGGCAAGAGACAGGCACTTGCCCAGGGTGATTCCGGATTCCAAAGCTCGCAGACTTGCTCTTTGTATGACAGGTCCATCGGCGGTAGGATCAGAAAAGGGGACGCCGAGTTCGAGTATATCGAGTCCGGCGGAACACGCGGCGTCGAGAATGGCGAAACTGTCTTCCGGGTTGGGATCGCCACAGGTCAGAAATCCAATGATCGCGGCCCGTTGTTCTTGTTGACATTTGTAGAATGTTTGTGCAATACGATTCATGGTTTATTTCCTTGTTGTATTAGTATCTGTGTTAGTATTTGTATTGGTATTTGTTGTATTGGTATTTGTTGTATTGGTATTTGTTTTTCGGTCGGCAGCAGTTCGGGCAAGAACGTGATCAATGTCTTTGTCTCCCCGACCGGAAAGATTGACAAGAATGTTTTTATATTTATGGTGTTTGGCTTCGCGAATGGCTTGAGCGACAGCGTGAGAACTTTCCAGAGCCGGAATGATTCCTTCATATTTACACAACAGGTTAAAAGCTTCGAGTGCCGCTTGGTCGTCGATGATATCATAACGAACGCGACCGCATTCGCGGAGCAAGGCGTGTTCCGGTCCGACACCGGGGTAATCCAGTCCGGCGGAAATGGAATATCCTTCGTCAATTTGACCATCGTCATTTTGAAGCACCATTGATTTCATGCCGTGAAGAACCCCGAGCCGTCCCCGATTGAGCGAAGCGCAGTGTTCACCGGGATTTGACCCTTTTCCTCCGGCTTCAACACCGATCAATTCGATATTGGGATCATTGATCATTGCGTGAAAAATACCCATGGCGTTGCTTCCGCCGCCTACCGCCGCAATGACAATCGCGGGCAATCCGCCGGTCAACTCGATCATTTGAGCCCGAGCCTCGATGCCAATAATTTTTTGAAATTCACGAACCATACGCGGATAAGGCGCAGGTCCCGCGACTGTTCCGACAACATAAAACGTGTGGTCGGATACTTCTGACCAATAACGAAGCGCTTCGTTCATTGCGTCTTTGAGAGTAGAATTACCCGACTGAACCGAAACGACCTGGGCTCCCAACAATTCCATTCGGCGGACGTTTGGTGCTTGCCGTCGTATGTCTTCGGCTCCCATGAAGACTTTGCATTTCATACCGAAAAGGGCCGCCACGGTTGCGGTTGCCACGCCATGCTGACCCGCTCCTGTTTCGGCAATGACTTCACGTTTGCCCATGCGTTGCGCCAATAATATCTGACCGATTGTATTGTTGATTTTGTGCGAACCTGTATGATTAAGGTCTTCACGTTTCAGGAACAAACGGCAGGATGTCCCTGTACTTTCGGCCAGGCGTTTTGCTTCCCAAATCGGTGAAGGGCGACCCACGTAGTGCGTCAAAAGGTTGTGATATTCATTCCAAAAGCGATTATCTGCGAAACAGGACCGCATGTTGTCTTCCAACTGATCAAGTGCCGCGACAAGTGTTTCTCCAACATAACGACCGCCATATTGTCCGAAATAGCCGTTATTTTCTCTTTCGCTCATTATTTTTTCTCCTGTAAATAAAGGTTTGGTGTTAAAGGTTTTGTGTTAAAGATTGGATGTTAAAGTTTGGTTTGATCATACAATTGAACCGCGTTGACAAAGGCTTGTATTTTGGAAAGCGACTTGTTGCCTGGGGACTGTTCGACTCCACCGGAAACATCGACTTCACTGACTTTTGTTGTCGACAGCGAGTGAAAAACATTTTCGGGAGTCAAGCCGCCCGCGATAATGAATTTATCGCCTGGCGATAATACGTCGCGAGTGGGCCAGGTGTGGTACAGCCCATTGCCTCCGGGCATCGTACCGGACGCTTCCCAAAGTAATTTGTCGCAGCACGGTAAAAACTGCTTGCGTTCCTGGTCTGTTGAAACGCGTCGAACGATTTGCGGCATGGGGAGTTTTTTGTGCGTAACGATAAGTCGCAGCTGGTCAATATAATCGACAGTTTCATTTCCATGAAGTTGAATGCGTCCGGTCCTGTCCGCAATGGTACCATAAAGATCAATCAGCATGGTGAGCGGGCAATCAACGGTGACCATAACCAACGGTCGGCCCGAAGGAACCGCGGATGCAATCTCTTTGGCCTGCTCCCTCGACACGTAACGTGGACTCTTGCGAAAAAACACGAGACCAAGCCAATCAACACCACAGTGCAAAATGGGGAGTACCTGTTCAGCCTTGACAATTCCGCATACTTTTATCAGCGTCATTGGATTAGTTCCTTTAGGGCTTGAATTCGATCAGGAGCGGTGATTAAATGTTCTCCGACCAAAAAGGTTTGTACCCGAGGGCGATAGAAATTCAATTCCTGCCGACTTTTTATCCCACTGAAAATGATGGGACATTGTTGACGACTCAAAACGGAATCAATCAGCTCAATCGCGTGTTGAACGTTTGTTTCGAATGTGGTTAAATTTCTGTTATTGATACCAACGAAAAGATTTTCGGGGAGCCGGTCCAAAAGAGGCAGTTCGTTTTTTTCATAAATTTCCACGACGGGTACCAGGCCGAGTTCGAGGGCCAGGTCGTGAAACTGTATCAGTTCACGTTGAGTCAACATGCGGGCAATGAGCAAAACGGCGTCAGCGCCGGCGACCGCACCTTCATAGAGTTGGTAATCGGAAACGATAAAATCTTTTTGAAGCAAGGGTAACTCAACGGTGTTGCGAATACGGGTCAATCGTTCCATGGACCCCAGGAAATAATCCGGCTCGGTAAGCACGGAAAGAGCGGCGGCCCCGCCTGTTTGATATTCCAAGGCAGTCTTTTCGGGGTCGAACGGATTGACCAGAATTCCGCGGCTGGGACTTGCCTGTTTGAGTTCGGCAATGATTCGAATACCATCAGCACGAAGCGATTGGCGAAACGGTCGGAAGTCTTGTCGTTGGGTAAGACGTTCCCGCAGGAATTCGAGTGGTGTTTTTTTGCGAGCGGACTCAATGGCCGCAATACGACGATTCCGTATGTCATGTAAAATATTCATTGTTCTCCTCACGCAGCCGATGGTTTAAGGTCGTTGCAAAATGAAATGAAAGAGCGAAACGCGCGCAGTGCCTTCCCGGATTCAAGTGAATCGCGAGCCATTTCAATTCCATGCTGAATGGAATCGGCTTGTTGGGCAATGAAGAGAGCGGCGCCGGCATTGAGCAGCGCGACATTCTTTTTTCCGCCAACGATTTTTCCCTGAAGTAAGTCGTACAAAATTGTCGCGTTTGTTTGAACGTCGCCGCCTTCAAGTTCCGTTGGCAGTACCCGACCTACGTCGAAGAGAAGTTCGGGATAGAAATTTGATGTGGTCAATCCGCGTTCATCGAGAAAAGTAATACGG
>JAQVID010000437.1 GCA_028695865.1 Thermoguttaceae bacterium
CGCAGGGCACACGGAAACCGCGGTTGACCTTGCCCGTCTGGCCGGACTCCAGCCTGCGGGCGTCTTGTGCGAAATCCTTGACGATACAGGTAATCGGGCCAATTTCGAAGTACTTTCGAAGCTTGCCGAAGAATATCATTTGAAGTTCATTTCGGTTGCCGACCTGATCAAGTATCGTCGAATTCGCGAAAAAATTGTTGATCGTGTCGCCGAAGCGCATTTACCGACCAAGTACGGTCCCGCCGAGATTTACGCCTATTCGATCAAGTACGAAACGGGCGAGCCGGTTGCGCTGGTTTACGGGGATCTCACTGCCGTAGAAGCTCCGCTTGTCCGACTTCATTCGTCGTGCTTTACCGGCGATTTGGTCGCGTCGCTTCGTTGCGATTGCGGGGACCAGCTTCACAAGGCTCTTTCGATGATTCAACAGGAAGGGCAAGGAGTTCTGGTTTATCTTCCGCAAGAAGGGCGTGGAATCGGCTTGACCGAAAAAATCAAAGCGTATCATCTGCAAGACGAAGGTCTTGATACGGTGGAAGCCAATCTTGCTCTTGGTCATGGCGTTGATCTCCGCGACTATGGAATCGGTATTCAGATACTGAAAGACCTTGGTCTGTCGAAGATTCGGCTTCTGACGAACAATTCGAAAAAGACAGACGCTTTTATTTACGGGGGGTTCGATCTGGAAGTTGTCGATCAGGTTCCGATTGTCTGCCCACCCAACGAGTACAACCGACACTATCTTGAAACCAAACGGGACAAGATGGGCCATAAACTTCCCTGATTGTCATGGCTTCGTTCATTGAGGGTAAACGGGTCTTTTTCTATGGCGAACCTGCTTCAATGACATTGAGGCAGACTGCTTCCTTCGTTCGAACGCAAGGAGCCACTCTGGTTCGCTCGCTTGATGAAACCGTCGATTTGGTCGTCGTTTGCGAAGCCCGACTCCAGAGTCGCGAATGGCTTGAAATGATGAACCGATGCAATGAAGTCACACGTCAGGCGTTTGAGTCAGGCCGATTTGAAATTCTCTCTGAAAGCGATTTTTGGCAGTGTTTTCCGGGCATTCCTGAAACCCGTTCCAAGGCGGTCGAATCGAAAGTGTCCGATGAGAGGGAAGCGGAATCGTGTGAGACTGGGGAATCGCCTCAATATACGCCGGCAATGCTTGCCGAGCTTTTGGGACAACCGATTGCGACCATTCGATTATGGTTCCAGCGGGGACTGCTTCTTGCCTCGCGACAGACAGGAAAATTGCCTTATTTCAAAACGGAAGAGCTGCTGGTTGCCCGACGCATTCTTGATTTTCAATCGATGGGTATTTCTCTTGATTCCATTGTGAAGCAGGTTGAGCTTTGGCACGACATGCGTCCTGGTCTGAAACGCGTGATTTTGAATTTGGTTCCCTCGCACGATCAAACGGAACTTTTACTGCGATGTGAAGACGGTGCTCTGCTTGACCCGGAGGGGCAAGGCCGCATGGACTTCGAGTCCGCCGGTCAGGATATTGAAAAAAATATTGAAAAAACTCCAAAAACGGAAGTTACGAAAGAGTCTGTTTTCCAGACGGATCATTCCGGGCAAACGGCCGATCGGGCAATAGTCGCGCAGAAGGACGCGGAAGACACGTCAAAGCCTCCGACGGAAACAACCGGCAAGTTTCTTGACCCCGTTTTTTTTCCGACCGTGCCGTCCGTATTCGATGATTTGACCGCCGAGGAACAGCAGGAATTCGATAAGCAAATCGGTAAACAGGTCGTTCTATTGTGTGAAAACGCGTGGCATCGCGAGGAGGAAGGGAATTGGTCCGAGGCAATTCGTCTGTATCGCGGGGCCCTCATGGCCGGTGGGCCGGATGCCGGTATTTCGTTCCAATTGGCCGAGCTTTTGGAAGAACAGAACGAATGGGCGGCTGCCCGGGAACGGTATTATACCGTTTTGGAAATGGACGAAAATCACTTGGAAGCCCGGGCCAATCTTGGCCGCGTCCTGGCCCGATTGGGTGAGTACGAGGAAGCGATTGCCGCGCTCGAAGGAACACTGCAAACACATCCCGGCTATGTCGAGGCCCGCTTTGAGCTTGGAAAAATCTATGTCAAACAGAAGCGTTATGAACGTGCGCGTCTGGAGCTTGAAACGTGTCGCCGTGTCGTCCCGGAAGGCGTTATGTCGGACGAAATCGAAAATCTGCTGGAGCAAATTCGAAGCTCCTGATTGACTGATGTGCTCTAAAGCAAACTGAAATGAATCGCGGCTCGTGAAGAAGCAAGAAGCGGCAGGAAAAACTTTTCTCAAGTCAAGTCTCAAGTCAAGTCTCAAGCAACAGGCAAGCGACCGTCTGCGGAGTCTTTGGCGAACCATCAGCGAATATTGCATCTTGAAAATGCAATACAACTGCCGTTCATTATCACGACATATTCAATATTGCATATCTTGCGACTTGCAATAAAGCGATTCCGGATTCTGAAAGCTTGCTTCGATTTTATTAAAGAAGCGGCTGAAATGCAGACCGTCAACGAAATAATGATTGAACCGGCAACAGATCGGGACCTTACCGTCTTGCATTTTCGCCCAGGCAAGAATAGGGACAGTTTGCTCGAAAGTCAAATCGGCCTGTGTCGCACCGGCGAAATGGAGCCAGGGGACGCAACTTGCGCAGATGTAATCGTCACCATGATGAAGCAGTGGTCCGGACGTGCCCTGTTTGGCCGCGGCGATCATCGGAGCGGCGGCTGCCTTGAATCGGTAAAAATCAGACTCATACTCGCACCAGATTTGCCGAAACTGCTCATTTTTGGTAAGAATCGGCGTCATGACAGCCAGCCGATTAAACTCAATAACCTGACCGTCAACATAGCGCTGTCGAAGCTGCTCAACCTCATTGGCGGCTCGAAGCAGGGCATAAAGAGTAAGGAGAAAGAATGAATCATTTTTCGATTTGGCCAAAGCGTAAAGCGGCTGAATGTCATAAAGCACGTTAATGCAATAGGAAGGATTGACGAACGTGCGATAAAATTCAAAAGATTCACGACGGGGCCAGGTCTGAAGGTCGATGACTTTATATTCATTCATGTTCAGTCCTCCCACTTCACTTTCCGTGACATACACTCCGTATATTGTGGTAAAACGGCCGGCCCGAAGCCGCAACTCGCCGACAAAAGGCACAAGGTTTATTTGCCCTTGCGATCCCTAATGATTTGCTCCTGAATCGCGGCGGGCACTCGCTTGTGCTTCATGAATTCCATGGAGAACGTTCCTTGTCCCTGAGTCATGCTTCGGAGCGTACTGGAATAACCGAACGTTTCCGCAAGCGGAATTTCCGCTTCGATACGACATATCGGACCATTCGTTTCCGTGGAACTGATGATCGCGCGCCGACTGGTCAAGTCTCCGACGACGTTGCCCTGGAATCGTTCAGGGCATTCAATTTCCATTTTCATTATCGGTTCGAGTATAACCGGTTTTGTTTTCGGGAAGTATTCACGCAGAGACTGAACGGCGCAAATACGGAATGCCAAATCGCTCGAATCGACCGGATGGAAAGAACCATCGTTAATCATGATCTTCAAATCGACGACCGGATATCCCGCGACAGGTCCTTTATCGAGTGACGAACGATAACCTTTTTCAATCGCGGGAATGTAGTTCGTCGGAATAACACCGCCGGTAATTTTGTCCTCGAAAACGAACGTCTCGTCTGTCTTTTCGTCTTCTGGAATGGGCGACATGACACCGCAAATATGAGCGAACTGCCCGCTTCCACCGGACTGCTTTTTGTGCTTGGCGTCGAATTCAACCGCGGCGGTAGGAGCTTCGCGGTAATTGACTTTCGGTTCGGACGTCTCGACTTCGACTCCGTATTCGCGGCGAATACGCTCGATATAGACATCCAAATGAAGCTCGCCCATGCCGGCGATAAGCGTTTCGCCGCTTTCGTTATCGGTTCGAACGGTGAGAGTGGGGTCTTCACGTCGGAAACGATAAAGGGCTTTGGCCAATCGATCGGCATCGGCACTCTGTTTCGTTTTAATCGCGACTTCGA